>JAICHN010000129.1 GCA_025924845.1 Chloroflexota bacterium
CACCAGGTGCGAGGCGGCGGCGAAGATGTGGTTGCCTCGGTTAGATCCGGCGCCGGTGCTGATCGCCGGCACGACCTCCCAGGCATGGGGAGTGTTCTTGCCGCCGCGCCAGAGGCGAATGGTGCCCTTCCGGTCGTAGATGCTGTCCACCGCCAACACGCCCTCACTACCGTAGATCTCGATCATCGGCCCCGGTGATGCCCAGGAGCAGTAGGTGGAATCGAGGTGAGCGAAGGCCGGTCGGCCGCTCGTATTGCTAGGGGGCGCGAACTCCAACAAGGTCTGGATGTTGTCTTCTATGTTGACCACGATCTCCTGCCCCTCGGCCGGCCCAGCCAGCACGGTGCGCTTGGGTATGCTGATCCCGGCCATGGCGCTGAGCCGTTGCACGGGACCCAGGATCTCGGTGATCGAGTGCAGCATGTAGACGCCAAGGTCCACCAGTGGTCCGGCGCCCGGCTGATAGAACCAGGTGGGATCCGACGTGTATTCGTTCCAAGCGGCGGGGCCGTACGTAGAAAGTTGGAGGCGTGCGTGCGTGATCTCGCCGATCGTTCCGTCATGCACCAGACGACGCAGATCGATCATGAAGGCGTCCCTGGTGATCCCGGGAGCGCACACCAGCGTCAGGCCGCGGGCGGCCGCCTCGGCGATCAGGGTATCCGCTTCGGCCACCGTGCCGGCGATCGGCTTCTCGACCATGACATGCTTCCCTGCCTTGAGCGCGGCAAGGGTGACCGGACCATGGGCGCGGGGTGGGGTGAGATTCAGCACGGCGTCGACGTCCTGCCGCTCCAGCAGTTGGGCCAGCGTGGTGCATGGTTGCCCACCGTATTCGGCCACCGCGCGCCGCAGCCGCTCCTGGTCCAGGTCGAACTGCGCCGTCACTTCCGCCTGGTCCGGGATCTCCGCGAATCCCGGCAAATATCGACGAAACGCGATATCCCCGCAGCCGATCACGCCGATCCGTACTTTGTCGTTTCCCATGGTTTCCTCCTAAGGTCGGTTGACGTTGATTACCATCGATGAATGCGTCCCGCTCGGTACATAGATACCAAAAGCCACAGTCCGAGCGCTCCGGCCAGCAGCAAGCCGCCCGCGAAGAGCACGAGCAGGATACGCGAACCATGGGTGCTGACGACGGTTTGCAGCACCAGGGCCAGGCCGACGATGAACGATGCCGCCAAAATAGACACCGAAAGGCGATTGACCATGCGATTGAGGTCCCGGATTAGCGGATCCATCCCTTCCGGCCGTACCGCGATGCCCATTTCGCCCCGTTCAAGCCGGGTGAGCAGTCGTTGGGCGCGTCGAGGGAGCGTTCCGGCCAGATCGATCAGCGCGCCCAGGTTCATGGCGGCGGTTCGCGCGTTGGGCGGCGGCAGGTAGATGCCGCGCAAGGCACTCTGGACAAAAGGGCGAGCCACGGTAGGCAGGTGAAAATAGGGATCGAGGGCCAGTCCAATCCCCTCGTGCATGGCCAGGGTCTTCGCCATCAGCGCCAGATCGCCGCGCAGCATCAGATGTCGGCGGCGGGCCAGGCGCAGCACATCGCTTAGCATTCGACCAGCCTGGATATCCTTGAGGCGGGCGCCGTGGTACCTGGTTACCAGCCGCCGCATATCGCTCTGCAGTTGGCTGAACTCCGAACCGCCCTTTGCCACGCCCAGGGCGATCAGTGATTCCGCCATGGCGTCACCGTCGCCCGAAACCCAGGCGGCCAGCATCAGCACGAGGTCGCGCCTGGTGCTGTCGTCCAGGCGGCCGACCAGCCCGAAATCGATCACGGCGATCGTCCCGTCGGCTTGCACGATATAGTTCCCCGGATGGGGATCCGCGTGAAAGAAGCCGTTGATGAAAATCGAATGCATGGCCATCCGTGCCAACTCGCGGGCCAGCCAACGAGGGGAAACGCCCTGGCTGGTCAGGGCCGGCAAATCGGTAATCTTTACCCCCTGGAAACGAGTCGTGGTGAGGATCCGCGAAGTGGTGTAGTCCCAATAGACGCATGGCACCACCACTTTTACCCTGGGATCGAGCCCGGCGGCGAAGTGCTCGACATTCCGGGCCTCGATGGTGGAGTCAAGTTCATCGCGCAACCCGTCAGCGAAGTGACCGACCGTTTCCTCGAGGTTCTGCACGAGGTGAGAATCGATGCGATCCGCCGCTAGACGGGCCAGGTCTTGGAGGATGAGGAGGTCGAGTTCGATTTCCTCGGTAATACCCGGCTTGCGCACCTTCACCACTACTTCAGTCCCATCGTGAAGGGTGGCGGCGTGGACCTGGCCGATCGATGCGGTGGCCAGCGGCATGTCGTCGAAGCGGGCGAACACCTCCTCGGGCGGTGCCCCGAGCTCCTCGGCGATGACCGCCCGTACCTCCGCGGGCGCCACGGGGGGTAGGCGGTCCTGCAAGGCGCTGAGCGCCACGATATAGTCCTCGGGCAGTAGGTCGGAGCGGGTGCCGAGAATCTGGCCCAACTTAATAAACGTCGTGCCCAGTTCCTGCAACGCGATGCGCAACGACTCCGGGCCGCCCATCAGCCTGGCGCGGCCGGGAATAGGTACGTGGCTACGCTGCACCAGGAGGCCGAATCCATGCCGAGTGAGCACGGCGGCGACCTGGCGCCGGCGGCCTAGACGTGAGCGGCGCCGTTCGCCGATTTGAATGGGGGCAGGACTGGGATACGCTGTCATGGCGAGTCAGACTCCTTCAGAGCATTGTAGCGTCCAACCGTCTGTCCGGAGGAAGCGTACCCCTATCCTGGAGCGCGGAGTCTGTTATCCTGCACGATGCGCGTTGGTCCTGCGACTGCGGTCGCATGGCAGGGACAGGGCGACGTGGGGCCTGCGACTGCGGTCGCGTGGCAGGGACGGGGCGACTGAGGTCGCGGGGATGTCGGGCTGTTGCATACTACATCGCCTGCTTATGCACCGGAACTCCGTTTCCGGGAGGAAACGGACCGTTCGGCATGACTCACCTTGTCCAGGCGCATGCCAAGCTCAATCTCACCCTGGAGGTGCTGGGCAGACGCGCCGACGGCTTCCATGAGCTTCGCTCCCTGATGTGTACTCTGGCCCTGCATGATACGGTGCATTTAGACCCCGCACCGACCACTGAGGTGTGCTGTACGCTGCCCGACCTCGTCGGGCCGGCGAACTTAGCGTTCCGGGCCGCCGAACTGCTGCGCGCCGCGGCTGGTCATGCCGGCGGCGCGCGGATCACAATCGAGAAGGTCATTCCCGTGGCGGCGGGCCTGGGTGGGGGAAGCGCCGATGCCGCCGCCGTACTGGTCGGTCTTAATGGGCTGTGGGAGAGCGGCCTGGATACCGACGCGCTTCGGGACCTGGCGGCCCAACTCGGCTCGGACGTGCCGTTTTGCGTACTGGCCGGGACGGCCCTGGCAGCGGGACGGGGCGAGATTCTGCGTCCAATTCCACCCCTTCCCGAAGCGACCGTGTTGGTGGTGCGTCCACCCTTCGCGGTAAGCACGGCGCAGGTTTACGGGGCGCTCACCGCCGACGGCTATGGCACGGGCGAGGGAACGCGGCGTCTCGCGGTGGACGCCTACCGCATTTCACCGGCCGACTGGCGGCCGGTCAACAGCCTGGAGCCGGTGACCTGCCGGCTCTATCCCGTGGTCCGCGAGGTACTGGAGTTTCTACGCTCGCACGGCGCACCTCATGCCGCCATGTGTGGGAGTGGTCCCAGTTGCTTCGCCCTCTTCGCGTCACCCGAGCCGGCGGAACGCGCCGTCGCTGCTGCCCGCGCCCAGGGTTGGGACGCTTGGGTGACGCGGATCATGGCAGGAGGGAACAGCGCCCTGACGACGGACGTTTGGAATACCGTGGATGAAGCCGACCACAGCGATCGCGGGCCGGAGGATTAGCCCAGGCGTCCACCGACCAATCGAGGCATGCAGGATGGGATCGCACGGGATCAGAGCTTCCGGCCGGCAACCAGAAATGTGGTATGAACCGCGAAGAACAGATCGCGCTGTGCGTGTTCGACCTGTTCCTCCAGCCAGGCCGTGGCCTGCTCGGCGGTCAGTACGCCTGCCGCCACGGCGTGGGTGACATAGGAATTGAGCCATGCCTCGAAGAAGTAGCGAAAGTCATTGCAGACCGATGCCTCCACACTGATCTCGATGTCCGCTAACCCCGCCTCCTGGAAGAGGAACGGGAGCCGGCGACCGATCCAGCCGTTGGTTTCGTTCTCGCTGATGAAATTGATGATAGCCCGAGTTGTCTCGTGATCGTCGCTGTGGATAGTCAGCGATCCGTAGTCGGCGGCGGGAACGACTACCTTTCCGCCGGGCCGCAGAACCCTCACCATCTCCCTCATCACCAGGGCCGGGTCGGCGATGATCTCGAAGACGTTTCGCGCGCAACAGCGATCGAAGCGGTTATCGGCGAACGGAAGGGCGTGGGCGTCCGCGATCATGTAGTCGACGTTGAGCCCCATGCCCTCGGTCCGTGCTCGGGCCTCGGTCAACATGGTCTCGCTGATGTCCACGGCGGTGACGCGTCCATCTGGGCCGGCCAGGTGGGCCAGGGCTCGGGCAGCGCCTCCGGTGCCGCAACCGATCTCCAAGACGTGATTTCCCGGCTGAACCTCCAGTTGGCGAATGGTGTCGGAGAGGCGGAGAAAGGTTTGCTCTGAATCGTCACCGTTGACGCGGTCCATGAATCGCACGAACTCGTGCGGATCATCGCCCCGATCGATGCTGTTCCAGCCCTCCTTGTAGGTTGTGCTGTTCATCGCATTCCTACCCTTGTGCTCTGTACCAGTTCCAGCACAACGTATTGATCGGAGCAATCACCCGCAATAGCGTGCCGATCCCCCACCGTGGTCGCGTGGTCACGATCGTACTCACCGCCTCAAGGCTTGACTCCCCGAACCGTGAACACCGTGTTCACCTCGAAGAATACGTTCTTGCGGTAGTGTTCCTGTTGCTCGGTGAGCCAGGCGCGCGCCTGATCCTCGGTTACGACGCCGGCCCCGATCGCCCGGCCCACGCTCGCTCCGAGCCAGTTTTCAAAGAAATACTGGAAATCGTTGCACACGTGGGCGGTCACGTCGATCTTGATGTCGCCGAGCCCGGTTTGCACGAACAGATAGGGCAGTTGCCTGCCCATCCAGCCGTTGCTTTCCACGTCACCTATATAGTTGATAATAGTGCGAGTGAGGGCGCGATCGCTGCCGTCGATCGCCATCGAGCCGTAGTCCGGCGCCGGAATGACCACGACTCCGCCGGGACGGAGCACTCTGACCATCTCCGAGAGCGCCCGGCGCGGATCCTCCACCACTTCGAACACGTTGCGGGAATAGCAGCGGTCGAATGACTGATCGGCGAAAGGCAACTGATGGACATCCGCCTTGAGAAACTCGACATTGGCGATGTCCATGCTGCGCCGACGCGCTTCGACCAGCATAGTGTCACTCAGGTCGATACCCACCACCTGCCCGCCAGCGCCGACGACCTGGGCAAGGCCGCGCGCCATGCCGCCGGTCCCGCAACCCACCTCCAGTACGCGCTGCCCTTCCTGAAGAGCCAGCCAGTTGATCGTCAGCTCATCTTCAAGGAAGAACTCTCCCTTGTCTTCTTGATTGATCCGATCCATAAACCGAACCCAGCGGTGAGGATCGGCCATTTCGTCAATGTTGTTCCACCCGCTCTTGTACGACGGAATTGACATTAGCATCACCTATCCTTCGTTCGGAGCGGTGGTCGCGATAAACAATTCTTTCAGTTGAATCTCCGGCACGGTCGAGGGAGCGCCCGCCATCACATCCTGCGCGCTCTGGTTCTTCGGGAAGGCGATGACATCACGGATATTGGGCGTGTCGCGCAAAATGCCGACCCAGCGATCGATGCCGCCCGCGATCCCCCCATGCGGCGGCGTGCCGTATTCGAAAGCTTCGAGCATGAAGCCGAATCGGGCCTGGATCTCATCCTCGGTCATGCCGAGCAGGCGGAAAATCCGTTCCTGCACGTCGCGCTGATGAATACGAATGCTGCCGCCTCCCAACTCGAAGCCATTGCAGACCAGGTCGTATTGCTTGGCGCGCACCCGGAGCGGATCGCTTTCCAGCAAGGCAAGGTCCTCGTCATTGGGACTGGTGAACTGGTGATGCTTGGCTACCACGTGGCCGGCGTCTTGCCGCTCGAAGGCAGGCATGTCGAGCACCCAAGCCAGGGCAAGCACCTCGGGGTCAGCCAGCTTGAGGCGGGCGCCGATTTCCAGGCGCAATTGCCCGAGCGCCTCCAGAGATGGATCGGTCTCGCCCGCCACGATCAGCAGCAGGTCGCCCGGCTCCGCCTCCAGACGCTCGCTCAGGGCCGTCGTTTGTGCCGCATCGATGAACTTCGCGGCGGATCCCTTGAGCGTGCCGTCGTCCTGGACGGCCAGGGTAACCAAACCCTTTGCGCCATGGGTTCGGGCAAGCGCGGTCAACTCGTCGAGTTCCTTGCGCGTACTGCCGCCCAAGCCGGGGGCACGCAGCCCAACTACGGCGCCGCCGGAGGCCAGGGCGCCGGCGAAGACGGTGAATTCGCTGGAAACGAAGGTAGCCGAGAGATCGCGCAACTGCAGGCCGAAGCGGAGATCCGGCTTGTCCGAGCCGTAGCGATCCATAGCTTCGCGGAAGGTGAGGCGGGGCAGCGGTTTGGCAAGCAGCCGTTTGGAGGTGAGTTGCTCGGCCATGGCGATGTACAGGCCCTCGAACAGATTGAGGATATCCTCCTGGTCCACAAAGCTCATCTCGATGTCGAGTTGGGTAAACTCCGGCTGCCGATCGCGGCGCTGATCCTCGTCACGGAAGCAGCGGGCAATCTGGAAATAACGCTCGAATCCCGCCACCATGAGCAATTGTTTGAGTTGCTGGGGTGATTGGGGAAGGGCATAGAACTCCCCGGGATGGACGCGGCTGGGCACCAGGAAGTCGCGGGCGCCGCCGGGCGAGCTCTTAAAGAGGATCGGCGTTTCCACCTCGATAAAACCGCGCTCGTCGAGATAATCGCGCATGAACTTGACGACGCGATGGCGGAGGAAGATGTTCTCGCGCATCCGTTCGCGGCGCAAGTCAAGGTAGCGATAACGGAGGCGAATCGATTCATCGATCTGAGTATCCTCGTCGAATTCGCTGATGTTGAAGGGCGGCGTCTTGGAGGGGTTGAGCACTTCCAGCGCGTCGACATGTACCTCGATCTGACCGGTGCTCAGCTTTGTGTTCACCGTGCCTTCAGGCCGGGCCGCCACCACACCGGTAACGGCGAGCACATATTCGTTCCGTACATCCCCGGCCACGGCATGAGCGGCCGGGGCGCGTTCGGGATCGACCACCACCTGGGTAACGCCCCAGCGATCGCGGAGATCCAGGAAGATCAGCCGCCCATGGTCGCGGCGCCGATTTAGCCAACCCATGAGGGTGACGGTTTGTCCGGCGTGGGCAAGGGTGAGCTCACCGCAGGTAATGGTTTTGCGTGCAGGCACGGGAGAGTGCCCCCTTTCATTGTCTTGCCTAGTCAAGGAATGCGGATCAGTGCCTTTAGGCTACCGCACGGGAGCGGTATATGGGTAACGTGCCCATGAAAAAGGGTCCTCCACGGGGTAGGTGTCACGAAGGAGGAAAATGGTAGAATAGGTGAAGACGCTCGGCTTGGGCATATCGGGCCGGCCGAACGGTTTGGAGGAACGCAAAGCATGCCTGGCATTGTCAGTTGGCTTTTGCTTGTAGCAGCCATTCTTTCGCTGGTGGCCTTCGCGCTTCTGGTTGTCGTGGCGCTGGAAATTCGCGGTCTGGTGCGGCAAATCAAGGCCGAGCTTTTACCGGTGATCGGTACGGCCAGGCAAACCGTCACCACCATGCAAGGAACCAGCGAATTTGTCAGTAGCGGGCTGATCAAGCCGCTAATCGCGAGCGTGAGCGCCGGCGCCGGCGTGGCGCGGACGGTGCAGGTGCTGACCACGGGTGTCACGAAGGCATTCCGCCGCACGATAAAGGACGATTGATCGACATATGGGAACGGTAAATGACTGGGTGGGAGCGATTGGGGGCACCATTCTCGTCCTCGAACTGATCCTGCTGCTTATTTTACTGATCGCGCTCAATGTCGTCCTCGCCTTGCTGCTCCGTTGGGCGCTGCGCAAGCAAGGCCTCGTCCACCAGAAGATCACCTGGGCGCGGGGCCTGGTGGAGCGCTATGTCAACAAGGGCGCCAATCTGGCCGCGGCGCCGGTGATTCGCACCACCAGCGGTTGGCGCGGGCTAAAGGCGGCGTGCCGGCGCGTCCTTAACCGGCCGGTCGGCGCCCGGAGCCAACCGGGGTTAGAGCAACGACCTGCCGCGGATCCTTCGCGCGCGGCCTGATTAGTCGGACCTCGATCCGCATGGGGTCAGGATGGGCCGGGGCGCGCATTTCGTCGATATCTTCTTGTCGAGAGCCCCGGCCCAGTGTACACTAGCCAACGCGTAGCGGATTTTCCCCGTACGCCGATGGATTATGGCCCCCAATTTAGTGGGCTGTTCTTCTCGCTCCAGGCGTTGCGACCCTGCCTACACCAGCGGATGTCGCGTAAGGCGCCTTGGGCTTACCCATGGGAAGGAGTGGTGTTTTGCAGCGCGACTATGAGGTTACTTTTGTCCTTAACGCGACGATTGACGAAGAGGCTTCCGCCGCCGCCGTCGAGCGCGTCAACCATCTGATCGACGCCGGGGGAGGGAGTGTGACTGAGGTGCATTCCTGGGGACGCCGCCGGCTAGCCTATCCAATTGCTCACCACCGCGACGGTGTCTATGTTACTACTCGCTTCGCGATGCCGACTCTGGCCCTTACCGCGTTTGAGAACGACTTGCGGCTCAACGAGTCGATTTTGCGCCATCTGGTTGTCCGCCAGGATGAAGTACCGATCCGGCCTATATTGCCCGCGGCCACGATTCCCCCCGGACAAGCAGCCGTTTCGACACGCGATACGGCCGAATCGGCGCCCGAAGATGTGGACGTTGAAGATGCCGACATGGACGTTGAAGACATGGACGCGGAAGACGCGGACGATCTGGATGTTACCGAGCCCGACCTGATCCCACCGGCCGACGAGTAACGTCGGCGGCTCTTCGCGGAGGCCGAAAGGGAGGCACGCACCATGGCTAGTATGAAAAAGATCATGATCATCGGCAACGTGGGCCGCGACCCTGAATCGCGTTTCACCAGCGATGGGACGGAGTTTGTCTCTTTCTCGGTGGCAGTAAGCGAGCGAGCCCGCCGTCAGCAGGGCGGCGATCAAGCTCCGGCGGGCAACCAGGATGAAGTTACTACTTGGTTCAGGGTTACCGCCTGGCGCAGGCTGGCTGAGGTGGTCAAACAGTACGTGCAAAAGGGTACCTCGATCTTTGTGATGGGGACGCTGCGCGTCAGCGAATATACCGGCAACGACGGCCAGAAGCGTACGTCTTTGGACATTACCATGGACGAAATGCAATTGCTCTCGTCTCGCGGCGCCCAGGACGCGGGCGCGGGCGGTTTCGACGAGGGCGCCTCGTTCGGCGGCGCCGCGCCGGCTCGGCCCAGCGCCTCCTACGGCAACCGTCCCGCCGGCGGGGCACAGTCTCGTCCCGCCCCCAGCCCGTCCATTGAAGAGGATGAAAGCGATATGCCCTTCTAGGGCGCTTCGCCACGGCAATGAGGAGAGTAATTTAGACCATGAGCAGTCCCAACTATTCGCCAAGCCTCGAGGGGGGCGCCCGCTCCGAGGGCTATCGGAGCAGCGAGGGTGGCCGACCCAACCGTGGATCCCGCCGAGACTCGGGCGGCGGGGGCGGGCGTGAGCGTTTCTCCGGCCGTCGCCGCTCCTGCCAGTTCTGCGTCGACAAGATGACCTTGATCGATTATAAGGACGTCGGACGGCTCCGGAAGTACCTGAGCGAGCGCGGCAAGATCGAGCCGCGCCGCAAGACCGGTACCTGCGCCAAGCATCAGCGCACGCTCACCACCTCGCTCAAGCGCGCTCGTCAGTTGGCGCTTTTGCCGTACACTGCCGAACATCAGCGCTTTATCGAGAGATGAGCGGTCCCGTACAGCCGGCGCCCGCGCCGGGAAAGGCGCCTCGAAGGCATCCACCCCGGCACCACCAGCCGTATCGCCGCTCCAGTGCGGTAATTGATGATCGCCCTAACGGCAGGGCGGTCATCTTCGGATATGGTAAACATCTGACCAATCGTGAGAAGGAGCGCCTGCAGCGCCTGATCGCCTATGCGGTGTTGGGCGTTGTGATCGCCATTTCAGTGATCATCATCGCGGTCACCGCGGTGTACCAAACCTGGGTCTACCCCAATCAGACTGTGGCATCGGTCAACGGGGTAGGTATTACTCGGCACGACCGGGATCTGATGACCGGTTATTTTAACGGCGAGTCTACTCTGCAGGGGACGACGCTCTCTCAGGATCCGGGGACCCTGGCCGTGCAGCAACTCCAGAAGAGCCTACTGGCCCGCCAAGCTGCCAAGACCATCGGGATCGCGGTAAGTGACGCGCAGGCCGACGCACAGCTTACCAAGGACATCGGTAAGAATGGCCAGACCCAGTTCCAGCAAGTGCTGACCGCCACCGGTTTGAGCCGGTCGGACTACGTCCGCTTTGTCGAAAAGCCGGATCTGTTGCGAACCAAGGTAATGGCCTACCTGACGCGTGGCGCCCCCAAAACCGCCGAGGAGTGGCATTACGCGCGTATCGAGGTGAGCACACCCGTGACCAAGACGACCGTCATCACGGGAACCTATTCGATTAAACCGACGACGACCATAACGGGGACCGCGACACGGATTCTCAACGACCTGGTCACCAAGGACGTGAACTTCGGCGCCATCGCCAAGAAGATTTCCGCTGATACGGCGACCAAGGCCAACGGCGGCGATGTGGGATGGGTGCGGGCGACTGATACGGCGATCGATTCGCAAATTACCACGTTCCTCCCCACGCTCAAGGCGATGGCCTCTACTCATACCAAGTACAAGGCGATACCGAGCGGCAAGTCGTGGTACATACTCGAATTGCTGGGCCACGACCTCAAGCATCCCAAGACCGCGGTGCAAACGCAGAACGATCAGACTATTGCCTATACAGCTTTCTACAACAAGTTCGAGGCGAAGTCCACGATTAATCCGCCGTTACCGGCCGGCCTTGGCATTGGTTAGGGTAGGTCGGGGGGGGGGGGGGGCGGGGGCGCCCCCCCCCAGCCCCCCCCCCCGCGCGACCGGCGGCGGCACGTAAAAGAC
>JAICHN010000130.1 GCA_025924845.1 Chloroflexota bacterium
AGCAAGATGCTCGCGCTCCCGGCAGGTTCGCGGCAAAGGCAAGACGCCAGGTCGGCAACAGAATCATGTAAGCGGCGGCTTTCGTCTGGCCGGGCTCTCCCACACCGCCGCATTCACCAGGCCGGCGGGCCGCTCGCCGCGCAGCACATGGAGAATGCCCGTGGCCGCCATGGTGCCGCAGGCCAGCTTGCGGCCATCGGTCAGGCCCGCCACATGCGGGGTCAGCAGCACGTTCTCCAGAGTGGAGAAGCGCGGGTCGAGGGGCGGCTCGGGATCGCGTACGTCCAGGCCGGCTCCGCCCAGCCGACTGTCGCGCAACGCCTCGAACAGCGCGTCCTCATCGATCAGCCCGCCGCGCGCCGTGTTGATCAGATATGCCCCCGGCTTGATCAGGGCCAGTCGCTCGGCGTTGATCAGCTTGGTGGTCTCCGAGGTGAGGGGCAGGTGCAAAGAGATAAAGTCACTCTGAGCCAGCAGATCTTCGAGCGAAGTGAGTTCGATGCCGTGTGCAGCCACGAAGGCGTGGTCCGGGCGTTGCTCGTAGGCGAGGATACGCATATCGAAGCCGCGCGCCCGCCTGGCCACCAATTGGCCGATTCGGCCCAGACCGACCAGACCGAGGGTTTTTCCGGTCACATCCAGCCCGTAGAAGGGGCGCCATTCGCCGCGGCGGAGGGCACGGTCATCCTGGGCGATATGGTGGGCCAGATTGATGATCATGCCGATAGCGTGATCGGCCACCGCCCACTCCAGCGTACCGGGGGTAGTCGTGATACAGACGCCGCACTGGGTTGCCGCGGCCAGATCGATGGTATCGTAGCCGACCCCCAGCCGCGCCACCACGCACAACTCGGGAACAGCGGCGAACACCTCCTCGGTATAGTGATGGCCGCTGGCCAGCACGGCAAAACAACCTTGAAGCCGCTCAATCAGCTCGGCGGCTGAACAGGCGGAGGGAAACGACTGAAAGCGCAGGGTCAGGCCGGCATCCTCCAGCAGACCAATGCCGCCCCCTTCGCCGGGTCGTGATAGACTATCGGTGACTAATACAGTGGGCATCTTCGCTCCCTGGATCTCCTTGGTAATTGTCGGCGCGCCCTGCCTGGCAAGCGGGCGAAGGGCCCCATGTCGTTTCCGTCCCTGAATTGGCCGGAAAGCACCGCCCGCACACGAGTATAGCAGCCCGCCGGGGTCTATTTCTTCATGTCATGAAGGTATAGAAGCAAAAATGGGTGAATGGGTGAAACGAGGCTTTACGCTAAATCCGACCTCATGCTACACTGATGGCACCGGTTCATGAACAGAAGATGAATCGCAGCCGACGGTGCCTTTTGGTTGGTTCATCACTCTGTCTGTTGAAGCAGAACGGTTGCCTCCTCTTTATGGTTCCCCACCGCTTACCTTGCCCGGCTGGTCGCCACCGCATACGCCGTGTCTCCGCGTCCGATCGCCTCTCCGTGATCCTGCTCGGCTTACCGAGGCTACGGATCGACGAGGCTGTATGGGGAGCACATTGATGGGGCGGGAATTCTCCGTGCGCTTGCTCGCGGCGGTCATTCCCGCGTCCATCCTCTGGGTGCTGATCGATGCCGTCTCCAACCACCCCGCGCACCTCGATGTGATCGTGGCCCTGGCGGTGTTCGTGGTAGGATTGCTGGTGCCCCCGTTCCTCCCCGGCGCACCCGTGGATCGCGCCGGGCGGCTGCTGCGCGAGGCGCCGATCGAGGATGTGGCCTCCCTACTGGTCGGCATCGGGGTGGGTTTGGCCATCGGTGGCCTCATGGCTATTCCGCTCTCTCGACTCCCCGCGCCGGCCGGCACGTGGCTGCCGGTGATTGGTCTGGTGGTGGTGACCCTTTTCACCGCCCAGGTGCTGTTCAACCGGCGGGCCGATCTGTCTCGCTTCCTGTCCGCGCGCGTGGGGACTGCCCTTACTACCGCGCCGGTGGAAGCGCCGGTTGCCGTTCCCCAGCGCGTCCTGCTCGATACCAGCGCGATCATCGACGGGCGGATTGCCGACATCAGCGCTACCGGATTTATCAGCGGCGAGTTGGTGGTACCGCGTTTCATCCTCGATGAATTGCAACACATCGCGGATTCGCCCGACCTCCTGCGGCGTAATCGAGGACGGCGCGGCCTGGACATGCTCAATCGGATGAGCAAGGATTCGGCTACGCCGGTCAGCGTGCTGGACCTCGATGCGAAGGATGTCGTGGAGGTGGATGGCAAGCTGGTGCAAATCGCCAAACGCTGTGGCTGCGCCATCATCACCAACGACTTCAATCTGAACCGGGTGGCCGAGTTGCAAGGGGTGACCGTGCTGAACGTCAACCAGCTCGCCAACGCGGTAAAGCCGGTGGTCCTCCCCGGTGAGGAGATGGCAGTCCACATCATTCAGCAGGGCAAGGAAATCAACCAGGGCGTGGGCTATCTCGACGATGGAACGATGATCGTGGTTGAGGACGGCCAACGTTTCCTCAATCGGGACGTCGATATCATCGTCACCCGCGTGCTGCAAACCGTGGCCGGCAGAATGATCTTTGCCCATCCCAAGGCGCACGGAAACGGTCGCTGACCGTGGAGAGCCGTCCCGAGGCGGTCGGCGCGATCATCGTGGCGGCGGGGAGCAGTCGGCGGATGGGCGGCGCCGACAAGCTCTGGATTGATCTGGGTGGTCAGCCGCTGTTGGCCCGCACCATTGCCGCGCTCACCGCGCTGCCCGGCCTGGTCGAACTGGTAGTAGCGGCCGGTCCCGAGACGCTTGCCCGCGCCGCCGATCTGGCCGGCCGGGAACCATGGTCGAGGGTGGACCGTTGGGTAGAGGGCGGCGCCACGCGCCAGGACTCGGTCTATTGCGGCCTACAAGCGCTGGGCAACTACCCTATCGTGTTGGTGCATGACGGCGCTCGCCCTCTGGTCCGTCTGGACACACTGGAACGCGGCGTGGCGGCGGCCCGAACCCACGGGGCGGTGTTGGCGGCGGTGCCGGTGACGGACACGATCAAGATGGTCGGCGATGGGGAGCAGGTGCGGTCCACCCTCGACCGTGCCGTACTGCGCGCCGCCCAGACCCCCCAGCTATTCGCCGGGCCGCTGCTCCGTGAGGCGTACGCACGGGTGGGCGCGGCCCGCGCCGGTTGTACCGATGACGCGGCGGTGGTGGAGTTGGCGGGCATGCCGGTCTACACTTTTCTCGGCGATCGCGACAACATCAAGGTGAGTACCCCGGCCGACCTTGCGTTGGTCCGCGCATTGTGGGCGGCTCGAATCATGGAGCATGCGGGATGAGCGGCGTGCAGGACGGGGATGGAGCGCTGCCCGATTGGGGCGCGGCCGGGATTGCGGAGAGTGCGGGATGAGCGAGCAGGAGGCGGTGGTCCCAGATTTCCGGGTCGGCCTGGGCTACGACGTCCATCCCTTCGCCGAGGGGCCCTCCCTTGTATTGGGGGGAGTAGAGTTCCCGCATTCGCGCGGCCTGGAGGGACATTCCGATGCCGATGTACTCCTCCACGCCATTTGCGATGCCCTTTTAGGAGCGGCGGCACTGGGCGACATCGGGCACCACTTTCCCCCCGGCGACCCTGCTTTCGCCGGAGTGGCGAGCACGCTCCTGCTGGCCCGCGTGGCGCGCCTCCTGGCCGAGCACGGCTGGCACATCGTGAACGTAGATAGTACGGTCGTGGCGGAACGACCGCGCATCGCACCCCAGGTGCCGGCGATGCGGGCGCGCATCGCCGCCTCCCTGAACATCGACCCGGCGCGAGTGAGCGTCAAGGCTACTACCAATGAGGGCCTGGGCTTTGTGGGGCGCGAGGAAGGCATCGCCGCCATGGCGACGGCGCTGATCCGGCGGTGAGCTTAATGGGAGATCCATGAATCAGATGCCCCACTATTCGATTGTTATCGAGTGGAGTGACGAGGACCAGGCATACGTAGTCATCCTGCCCGAGTGGGCTGATTACTACGCGATGCCGGTGGCCGACGGCGACACGTACGAGGAAGCCGCGGCACGCGGACGAAACACGATCGAGAACTACATCCGCTTCGCGCTCGAGGACGGTCGCCCACTGCCGCGTCCACGAGTGTTTGCCTGCGCTTAAACCGCCGTGTGCTCACAGCACGGCCAAGACGCCGCTGATATGGCCACGGAAGCGGGCTTTCCCCTCTACCAGCACATCGGCTTTCAGACCGTGGCCAACCCTGCCGTGTGGGTTGCGGGGCACTCCGTGCAGGTGGGGCATTAGCGGGGAAAACCGGTATCCGCGGTCATGGCGCTTAGAGGTAGAAGTCGGCAACTGGGAAGCTGCCGTTAATACTCTCCAGGATGACGGTGTCCTCGGGACCGTACCGATCCACCGTCCATTCACCGGTCGGGCCGCGCCTTCGGATCTCGATGCCGGCACTGTCCGCCGCGAGAAGCATGTACTCACGGAGGCTTGGCAGGCGGGCATAGAGAAGGTCGAACTTGCCGCCCCGATCGTACTCGGCCGTGGAGTTCTCGGAAAGCACCTCCACGATCAGCGAGGGAAAGCCGATGAAGGATGGATCCTCGTCATCAAGATCGCGTGAATCGCAACTTACGGCGGCATCCGGATAAACAAAGTGCCGCGCATCGATCCGTACCTTCATATCTGAGTTGAAGACCCGGCAGGGCCGGCCGCGTAGGTGGCTCGCCAATAAGGTGAGCACATTGACCCCCAGCCGACTGTGACGCCGGCTGCCGCCCGCCATGGCGTAGACGTGACCGTCGAGGAATTCGTGGCGGATTGCGCTGTTACACTCCATCTCCAGATAGTCCTGGACGCTCCAGCGAGGTGGCTCAGGCTGAGCAACCATGGCCGGCTCCTCTCGTGTCATAGGTGGGACAACGGCACCGACCCCAAGCGGATCCGTCTTCCTGGGGGCGAAAGAGGGCGACCACCAGGAGCACCGGCTCGCCCGGACTCTCGTTGAGTTCAGTGTACCGCGCGTTGAGCCGAAAATGCCTCGGACCCCGGTATAATCCGCGAACGCCCAGACGGGCACGGCATATCCCATACACCGGTTACTCTGAGCGTAGGCGGGATTACGTGGGCGCGTCCGTTCCGCCACGCCCCATGAGCAGTTCTAGAGGAGAGTACGATGGCCTATCAACCGGCTCCGGACCGATACGAGAAGATGACCTATCAACGCAGTGGGCGCAGCGGCTTGCTTCTGCCCACTATTTCACTCGGCCTCTGGCACAACTTCGGCCATACTCGGCCGCTGGACACGCAGCGCGCCATCCTACGCCGCGCCTTCGACCTCGGTGTTACGCACTTCGATCTGGCCAACAACTATGGCCCGCCTTATGGCTCGGCCGAGGAGAACTTCGGCCGCATCTTCGCCTCCGACCTGCGGCCCTATCGCGACGAGCTGGTGATCTCGACCAAGGCCGGGTACGATATGTGGCCCGGACCGTATGGGGAATGGGGATCGCGCAAGTACCTGCTGGCCAGCCTGGATCAATCACTCAAGCGTATGGGCCTGGAGTACGTTGATATCTTTTACTCGCATCGCTTCGATCCTGAGACGCCGATCGAGGAGACCATGGGGGCGCTCGATACGGCGGTACGATCCGGCCGGGCACTCTACGCCGGTATCTCATCCTATTCGGGCGACAAGACGAAAGAGGCGGCGGCCATCCTGCGTGGACTTGGCACGCCGCTCCTGATCCATCAGCCGTCCTACTCCATGCTCAACCGCTGGATCGAGGCCGATCTGCTCGATGCCCTGGAGGAGGTGGGCGCGGGCTGCATCGTATTTTCGCCCCTCGCCCAGGGCATGCTGTCCGACAAATACCTTTTCGGTATTCCGGAGGGATCCAGGGCCAGTGAAAATTCATCGCTGTCACCGAAGCTGCTCACGGAGGAGAATCTGGCCCGGATTCGCGCCCTGAACGAGATCGCGGCCCGGCGCGGTCAGTCCCTGGCCCAGATGGCGCTGGCCTGGACGCTCCGCGACCCACGCGTCACCTCGACCGTGATCGGCGTGAGCAGCGTGGCGCAGTTGGAGGATAGCCTGGGCGCCCTGGGCAACCGCGGGTTCAGCCCCGAGGAGTTGGCGGAGATCGATCGGTATGCCGCCGAAGCGCCGGCCAAGCCGCAAGCAACGCCAAGGGCGACCTGATTCGGGGCCGTCGCCACGGTCATTGACCGGCGTCGTCGAACATTTCCGGCCATTGCCGGGCCTGATGGATCACGCCGATGATCTCGACCATCTGATTCCTTAGCCGATTTCGACTTATTTACCTGAAGGTCTATACTGCCGCATCATCAGCCTGGCTATACGGCCTGGAGGGGAGGTGTTGACCGCCGATCGTCATGAATTCGGCGCGCTTGCATCGCGAGTACCATGTCCGATCCGCTTTATTCGTTGAGACGAATCTCTAGCCGGCGGAGCGGGAATGACCCTGTTCCGGCGCCCCGAGCAGTGTCGTCGCTTGGTTCCACATGGTACTATGCGAACTATGGCAAGCCCTATATTGATCGTGGACGACGAAGAGCATATCCGCGAGCTGGTGGCCCATTACCTCCACCGCGAGGGCTTCGCGGTGGAGTATGCGGCGACCGGACCAGACGCGCTGGACAGTTTCGCCCGCGTGCAGCCGTCGTTGGTGGTGCTCGATGTGATGCTGCCTGGGCTCTCGGGCACCGACGTGTGCCGAGAGATCCGCAAGACCAGCGATGTGCCTATTCTGATGCTGACCGCTAAGGACGACATCATCGATAAGGTGGTGGGGTTCGAGTTGGGAGCCGACGATTACCTGACCAAACCCTTCGAGCCCAAGGAACTGGTGGTGCGCGTCAAGGCGCTGCAGCGCCGCGTGCAAGCCGCCGCCGATCGGCCCAGTCCCTCCGCCGTCCTCACCGTGGGGGAGTTGCGTATCGATCCCGACCGCCGCGACGTCCGCATCGGCGCCAAACCGGTCGAATTGCGGCCCAAGGAGTTCGAGCTCCTCCTGGCACTGGCCCGCCATCCGGGGCAGGTGTTCAGCCGCGAGCAGCTGCTGAACAACGTATGGGGGTACGATTTTGAGGGGTTCAGCCGAACCGTGGACGTGCATGTACAGCACCTCCGCGATAAACTGGCCTCGGCGGGCGGGGGAACGGGCTGGATTCATACGGTGTGGGGCGTAGGGTATAAATTCGAGGCGTCTCCCGGCGACTGACATTATGAAGGCTTTTGACCTGACCCGGCTCCGTTTCGTCTCCTTACGCCGGAGGCTTTTGGCGGCCTTTATCGGGGTGCTGTTGCTCAGCCTCGCCCTCACCGCGGCCATCTTCTGGCTACAAATTCGGGTCTATGACGTCCAGCAAGTACAGGCCGATCTCGGCAGCAGCGCACCCACCGTGCTCACCCGGGCCAAACAACAACTGGAGAGCTACTGGCAGACCAATCTTCCCGAACCGAAATTGCGAACGGAACTGGCAGGGGTCGCCCGGTCAGCCGGCGTGCGGATCATCTTGACCGACTTTTGCAACCACGTAGCTATCGATACCGCATACACCGGCGACCTCGTCGCGCTTCCCCCCGCTCAGCTGCTGCCCAATTGCAGTGCCGCGCTGGCCGATCCGGCGGCGGCCTCGGGGCGTCCCCATTCCCTCTTCCTCGAACCGGGCGGCGACCAGGTACGACAAACCGGAAGCCTTCCCGGCGGCGGCACCTGGTATTACCTGGCCTATATCGCCCCTACCTTCCAACCCTATGCCTCGGCCCAGGGACCATCGCTGCCCCTCCAGGCGCGCACGATCATCGTCGCTAAGTCGCCCGGCGCGGTGGAACAGGATGCCCTCGGCAATGTCCTACCCAAGCTGGCGGCGGCGGGGATTTTCGCCGTGGCGCTCACCCTGGGCGTGGTGGTCTTGCTCGTGGGCGCCATTACCCGCCCCTTGCGCCTGATTACCGCTGCCTCGGAACGGATGGCGCGCGGCGACTACGATCAGAGGGTGCGGGAGACCGGGGCGGATGAAGTAGGCCAACTGGCGCGGAGCTTCAACCGGATGGCCGGCGAGGTGAGCAACGCACGTGAGATGCAGCGGCGGTTCCTTGCCAATGTCTCGCACGACTTGAAGACCCCGCTCACCTCCATTCTGGGCTTCAGTCAGATTCTGGTCGAGGAGTCCGCCGTCCCCGCCCAGCAGCGCGCCGCCCAGGTGATCAACGAGGAGGCGCGTCGCTTGCAGCGCCTGACCCTGGATTTGCTCGATCTTTCACGGCTGGAATCGGGGCGGTTGCAGCTCAAGCGCGCGGTGCTCGATCTCAACGACCTGGCGGGGCGCGCGCTCGCGCCCTATGCCGAGCTGCCGGCCAACGGCACGCTCCATTTTCTTGACCAGCGGATGCAGGCCCCGCTTCTGGTCTTCGGGGACGGCGACCGCTTGATGCAGGTACTGATCAATCTGCTCGATAACGCGGTGAAATTCTGTGACCCACAAGGGAGCGTGGCCCTACGTACGGAGCAGCGCGGCGCCGAGGCGGTGGTGACGGTGGCGAATACGGGAGTGGCCATCGATGCCGAGGATCTGGCGCGCGTATTCCAGCGGTTCTATCGCACCGATCACTCGCGAGCCTCACGAACCGGCGGCACCGGTTTGGGGCTGGCCATCGTGCGCGAACTCGTCGTGGCGCATGGAGGTCGCGTGGAGGCGCGGAGTGATGACGACGGATGGACGCGCTTCGTGGTATGCCTACCCTCCCTCGGCGCGGGGGCGACACCGATCAAGGCAACGGCGCCGCCCCATGTGGAAGCCGAGCAAGGATCGGATATACCGGAGATCTCGGTTTGACCGAGTGAGTGCGCTGGGCGATACTGTTAAGGTTACGTGATAAAGTTCCCGAGCGTGTCGGCCCCAGGGACGCGTTCGCCAAGCGCGCAACCAGGAGCATGATCCACGTTGTAGTGGGAATTGAGAGGAAGTCGTATGTCAACCAAAACCGCCGGCCTCCGCGACGTCATTGCGGCCACGTCGAGTATCTGCAATGTAAACGGTGCGGAGGGGAAACTCATTTATGTCGGCTACGATATCGCCGACCTCGCCGAGCACTCAACGTTCGAGGAAGTCATCTACCTGCTCTGGAATGGCGAACTACCGACCAAGAGCCAATTGGCCGAGCACACCAGGGCGATCATGGCGGAAGCCCCCCTGCCGCCCCAAATGCTGGATCTGCTTCGCGCCTTCCCGCGCACGGCGCCCCCCATGACCGTGCTCCGCACCGCCGTCTCCGCGCTCGCCATGTTCGACCCCGCCGCGTCCGATATCTCGCACGAGGAGAGCATGCGCAAGGCTATCCTGCTGACGGCCCGTATCCCCACCATCGTGGGCGCGTACCATCGCCTGCGCAACGGTAAGGAACCATTGACGCCCCAGTCTCACCAGTCATTGGCCTGGAATCTTCTTTACATGCTGCTCGGTAAGGAGCCCGATCCGCGGGACGCCCGCGCCATGGATGTGGCGCTCATCCTCCATGCCGATCATGAATTGAACGCCTCTACCTTCGCCGCCCGCGAAGTAGCCTCAACCCTGGCCGATATTTATGGGGCGATCACGGCGGCCGTGGCCACCCTCGCCGGGCCCTCGCATGGCGGGGCGAACGAGAAGGTGATGCGGATGCTGGAAGCGATCGGCACTCCCGATCGGGCCGAGGCGTGGGTGACCAACGCGCTGGAGAATCACGGCCGGATCATGGGCTTCGGCCACGCCGTGTATAAGACGGAGGATCCGCGCGCTACCGTGCTGCGCAAGCTCTCGCGTGACCTGGGTGAGCGTGCCGGCGATACCAGTTGGTACGAGATCTCGACCGTGATCGAGCGCGTGGTGCGGGAAAGCAAAGGCCTCTATGCCAACGTAGACTTCTATTCGGCCTCGGCCTACCATGCCCTGGGCATCCCTACCGATCTCTTTACGCCGGTCTTCGCCTGCAGCCGCATCGCGGGGTGGAGCGCTCACGTGTTGGAGCAGTACGCCAACAATAGGTTGATGCGCCCGCGCGCCGAGTATGTCGGCCCCACCAACCGCCCCTATGTGAACATCGACCAGCGCTAAGCAGGCCAAGCTCAGCGGTTCTCCGGTCAGAGCGGATGCGTCCCGACCACGGTCGGGATGCATCCGTCTTTTTTCTTTCTCTTGCCTTTTACCGCCACTCATAGTATGATCCCTGCATGATGGCGCGTCCGTGATGCCCTATCCCATGCGAGGATACGTGCCATAGTGAAGGCGGGAACACCTATGACCGCGGAATCAAGAACGATCGAGCAGGAGCGGCCCGCCCCCGAAGGGCAGCGCATCCTCCAGGTACGGCTCTCGGCCGATCTGTACGAGTGGCTGCGGACCAGCGCCTTCTACCAGCGACGCAGCATGAACGCGCTGGTGAACGAGGCCCTCGAGCAACTGCGTCGCGAGACCGAGCAACAGTGATCCGCTCCCGGCCCGATCACCAGGCAGGCTGAGAACGGAAGTACCGTGGCTGATGCGGATGGGACACGTCCTGAAGCACAGATAAACAGATGGTACGGATAGCACAGAGTGCGGCTTCGAGTGAGCAGCAGTACGGGCGCGTCGCGCTTTGCGCTCGCTCTCCCTCGTCCGTGCCGCTCCCTGCATCAGAGACGTGTTCTGTGTCATCTGTTCCATCTGTTTATCTGTGCTTCAGGACGCCTCCCCAGCGCGGTGCCCACTCCTAAGGACCACAGTTGCAGGCTGGCGCCCATCCTGACCATGCCCCTGGGCTAACACCGGCCTTCTTAGTCTGTACATGGTTGATGATTGCCTACCGGCGCCTGCCTGCTTAGCGGCCCGGCGTAACGGTCGGCAAGGCGCCCAGGCGCGGGGCCGGCTTCTCGGTGGGCGTACGCGTAGGGCGCGGCGTGCGGGTCGGCCGCGGCGTACGAGTCGGCGTCGCGGTACGAGTCGGCGTCGCCGTAGGGGTCGCGGTGGGGGTGAGGGTATCCGTCGGGGTCGGCGTGCTCGTGAGCGTCGCGGTCAAGGTCGCGGTGCGAGTCGGCGTGGCCGTAGCGGTCGCGGTGGGGGTGTGCGTGGGACGGGGCGTTCGGGTAGGGCGGGGCGTTCGCGTGGGTGTGGCTGTATGTGAGGGCCGCCGGGTAGGTGAGGGGCTGGGCGAGGCGGTCGCGGTGTGAGTGGGTCGGGGGGTACGGGTGTAGGTCGCCGTATGCGTGGGGCGCGGCGTATGCGTAGGACGCGGCGTATGCGTAGGACGCGGTGTG
>JAICHN010000131.1 GCA_025924845.1 Chloroflexota bacterium
CGCTCGTCCTGGTAAGGGCGGTAAGCAAAAGAGAGGCGGCGCCAAAGAGCAGCCGCATGCGGCGCCGCTGCGTTTGCGGACCACCGACGGCACCGAGCTTCTGGTAGGGCGGAGTGCCCGCCAGAACGACGAGGTGACCTTCCACCAGGCGGGGCCGCGCGACATCTGGCTACACGCGCGGCAGATTCCCGGCGCTCACGTGATCCTTCGGGTTGGCGGGCAGGCGCCCGCTCCAGAGACGTTGCTCGAAGCGGCCGCCGTCGCGGCGTATCACAGCCAGGCACGCGAGTCCACCACCGTGCCGGTCGATTACGCGCCGGTACGCAACGTGCGCCGCATCAAGGGCGGCAAGCCGGGCCTCGTCCATTACTCGGGTGAAAGCACGCTGATCGCGCGCCCGAAGGCGCCGGCTCTACCTCGATCCTGACGCTAAAACGCTTGGTGAGAGATAGAAGGAACTGCCTGGTCGATCCTGACACTGAAGTGTCAGGATCAACAGAATAAAGACTTTAGGAGTGTCAGGATCAACAGAGCAGGGGCCCCAGGGTCAGGATGATAGGGGGACGATGCGGTCCATCCCCAGGTAAGGGCGCAGCACTTCCGGGACGATTACCGTGCCGTCGGCCTGCTGATAGTTCTCGATCAGGGGTACCAGGATGCGCGGCGTGGCGATGGCCGTGTTGTTGAGCGTGTGGACGTAACGTACCTTGCCGTCGGCATCACGATAGCGGAGGTTGGCGCGGCGGGCCTGCCAATCGAAGAGCGCGGAGTCCGAGTGCGTCTCGCGGTACTTGCCCTCGCTCGGCACCCAGGTTTCGATGTCGTAACTCTTCACCTTGCCGTCGCCCATGTCGCCCGTGCAGAGCAGCATTACTCTATAGGGCAGGCCGAGCGCCTGAAGTAGCTCCTCGGCATTGGTGAGCAGTGTTTCCAGCCAGCGCAGCGATTGCGCGGGGTCGTTGGCACAGATCACGAACTGCTCGACCTTGGTGAATTGATGTACCCGGATCAGGCCCTTCACGTCGCGCCCATAACTACCCGCCTCGCGCCGGAAGCAGGGGGAGACGGCTACCATGGTGATCGGCAGGTCCGCCTCGCGGAGGATTTCGCCGCTATACATGCCGGTCATGCTCACTTCGGCCGTGCCGACCAGAAATAGGTCATCCGCGGGTAACTCATAGATCTGATCGCGCCCGTTGGGAAACTGCCCCGTTCCCTCAAGGGCAAACTCACGGGCCAGCGCGGGGACCGTCATCGGCGTGAAGCCCTTGGCCCGCACGCGGTCCAGCGCGAAGTGGATCAGGGCGAATTCGAGGAGCGCGCCCGCGTTCTTCAGGATGTAGCTGCGGCTGCCGGCTACACGGGCGCCTCGTTCAAGATCCAACAGGTCGAGCCGTTCCATCAGGGTAACGTGGTCCAGCGGCGTGAAATCAAATTGAGGCGGCGTGCCCCAATGCCGAACCACTTCGTTATCTTCTTCGCCGGCGCCTTCCGGTACGGAAGGATCGGGGATATTGGGCACGCGGAGGAGCAGCGCGTGCAGGCGAGCCTCCAGTTCCTTGGCCGCTACTTCACGCCGGCTGATCTCGTCGCCAATCCCCCCGCTTTCGGCCTTCAACGCTTCGCGCTGCTCGGGAGAGGCATCCTTAAAGCCGCGCGAGAGTGCGTTGCGGCGGGTGCTGAGATCCTGGATGGTCTGCCGCTCACGCAGCACCTGCCGATCCAGCTCGAGTAGTTCGTTCAGTGGAAGGTTGCTCCGCTTTTGGCGCGCGGCCTCACGGACAATCTCGGGGTGTTCGCGGATGAACTTGAGATCCAGCATGCTTCTCGGATCCTGATCGCCTACACGGGCCGGCTCCCGTGCCCTCAGTATAACCGGCCGGCGCGCCCTCAGGCGGGCATGCTTTCCGCCGCTGCCGTAACCGCCCCCGCTAGACTCGGGATTCGAGCGCCGTGTACGATCAGCCGCTCGTGCTCTACCTCCATACAACGATTCATCACGACGAACAGCCCACCCGCCGTCGCAATCGCTTCACCTTCCTCGCTCACTACCCCAAGCTGGCCCCACAGGGCGCCGGCCCTCACCGCGACCGCTTCGGCCGCCAACCCCGCCACGAACTTGGGGCGCCGAAAGATATTGACGATGTCGATGTGGCCAGGCACATCAGTGAGCCGCGCGTAGGCGGGCCGACCCAGCACTTCGCGCTCATTAGGATTGACCGGGATAACGTCGTATCCCTTTGTGATCAAGTAATGGGCTACGTTATAGCTTGGCCGTTCCGGTTTGCTGGAAAGCCCTACCACGGCGATGCGATGGGCGTCGCGCAACAGGTGAGCGACATCAGCATCCGAAGGGTAATTCATGCGCGTTCCTCCGCTATTCCGGTTCACGCGGGACGTAACCGGACCTGTCGATGCCGCGCGAGTCGTTCACTGGAACGCTCCACGCTCCCCCCTATATTCTAGATGATGCAAATCTTCCCGGCCGACTGGCTTTCCACGAAATACTTTACTCTCTCATACGGAGAAGGGAACCCCCGAAAGAGGTAGCCGTCATCCGAGTCGTCGGTAGAGCTGATGCACTTCAATGCTGAACCCGATCCGTTGCCAGAACTCAAGCGCCCGCGCGTTGCGGCGTAACACGTACGCGGTAATTTCCTGCGCTCCCATCTCCCGCAGTTGGGCCGCGGCCCGGTCCGCCAGCGCTCGGCCCAGGCCGCGGCGCCGATAGGATGGGGCAATGTAGAACTCCTCTACAATGCCCATCACGCTACCCGCACGATACCAGGCCGGTTCACGGCGCACTATAGCAAATCCGATGGGCTCATCTTCACCACGCTCACCCGGCCAGGCCAGGAGAATAGCGAGCGTACCGTCCGCCAGACCGGCGCGAAAGGCCGCCCAATAGTCCTCGTGCCAATACTGGTCGGGATCCTCCTCCGGATCCCATTCCTGGATGTAGGCGGCGAGCAGTCGACGCAAGGCCGGCATATCGTCGCTCCGGATCGGGTGAATGGTCGGCATTGGTTCCTCCCTCTCCACTGTTCGCGTTCCCCCTCAAGGATAGACCGCCCAGTCGACAGGGATCGCCGGAAATCCTGATCCTTGTGCCGATGATGGGGAATTGACAGCAGGATGTTCCGTGCCTATACTTTCAGGGCGGGGCACCCAGCCAGGTGGAGTCATGCCGGCGTAGCTCAGTTGGC
Organism: Chloroflexota bacterium; assembly: GCA_025924845.1. The sequence goes on from JAICHN010000131.1 coordinate 3,207, forward strand.
AGAGCAGCTGTTTCGTAAACAGCAGGTCAGCAGTTCGAGCCTGCTCGCCGGCTCCCATTTCCATCTGGTCGGCCGTCAACCGCCGCCCCCCGCGGGCTGGTCTCCTCTGTCGCCACGCCTCGAGGCCGGCAGGCTGCCGCGCCGGGGCCGGGGTTGAATGGCACACTCGGGCTGTATGTGGCCGTGCGGAGCAGGCGAGTTGACCATGATCCGGAGAGGCAAAGAGGCGACGATGCTCGGATCGAGCAAACCCATGCGCGTCGCCGTACGCACATCCCGGAGCGTGCCGCGTGTTTGAGCAACTGGGCCGAACTATGTACCGCGCCCGTTGGCTCGTCGTCATCCTGTGGCTGGTGGTGTTGGGCACCAGCCTGCCCTTTCTGCCCCGCGTAAGCGGCGTCCTAAAGGGCGGCGGCTTCGCCAACGGCACCAGTGAGTCCGATTATGCCACCAACCTCCTCGTGGAGAACCTTGGCGTGCCCCCCAGTAGCCTTACGGTCATTTTCAGCAGCTCGACGCTGCGGGCGACCGACCCGAAGTTTCAGGCCGCCATGCGTACCGCTCTGGCGCCCGCCGCCCATTTGCCCGATGTGTCGCGCATCGACACCTACTACAATCATCAGCCCTCTATCCTCGATCAAAAGATGATTTCCAACGATGGGCATTCGGCCCTGGCTATCCTCGAGTACACGGTGAGTTTCGACCTGGTGCAGAGCCTGGTGCCCAAGGTACGGGCCGAAATCGTGAGTCCGACGTTGCACGTTCTGGTGGCGGGCGACGGCGCCGTTTTCGGCGATATGCAGGCTGTTTCCGGTTCCGATCTGCAGAAGGTGGAGCGCTACACCTTCCCCATCGCGCTCGTGCTCTTGGTGACCATTTTCGGCACACTGGTGGCCTCGCTCGTGCCGATGATCACGGGCGCCGTATCCGTCGCCGCTACCCTCGCCCTGATTTACCTCATCGGCGAGCATGTCGACACCTCCATCTTCGTGCTCAACGTGACTACGATGATCGGCCTGGGAGTGGGGATTGATTACGCCCTGTTCGTGGTTAGCCGCTTCCGGGAGGAAGTACACCGGCGACCCGTGGAAGATGCCGTGGCTATCGCCATCGGCAGCGCCGGACGAGCCGTACTGTTTTCCGGAGTAACCGTGATGATTGGCCTGGGCGGGCTGCTCATTTTCCGCTCTTCGGCGCTCCGCTCAATCGGCATGGGTGGAAGCCTGGTGGTGCTCATCTCCGTGATTGCCGCCCTCACGCTTCTGCCGGCTCTGCTGTCTATTCTGGGGCCGCGCATCGACGCGGTACCGATCGTGCCCTGGCGTACCGCCGGCAACAGCCGCTTCTGGCATGCCCTGGCCGCCGTGGTGATGCGTCGTCCCTGGCCGGTGATCGCGGGAGTGCTCGCCATCGTCGCGGTGCTAGCCTACCCGGTTCACGCACTGCACCTCAATGTCCCCGACGCCACTATTCTGCCCAAAAGCGTCCCCTCGCGCCAGGGCTTCGATATTCTTAATCAGCAGTTCAATCAACAGAAGGACGACCCGGTCGTGGTGGTCGTCTTTGGCACGGGGAAGTTGCTGACGGCGGCGCGCGCCGCTACTTTTTTCGACTATGCCGAGACGCTCAGTCGGCTGCCGGGCGTTCGTACCGGCGCCGTGAAGAGCCTGCTCAGTGTGGAACCGGGCATGACCCGTTCCCGCTTCGTGAAACTGGCCGGCATATTCGGCTCATTGCCGCCCAGCACCGCACTGAGCCAATACGCTGCCCGGAACACCACGGTAATTGTCCTGCCCCCCGTTCCCGGCCAAAGCAGCGGGCAACTGGAGCAGTTGGTGCGCCGGGTGCGGGCCGTACCGCTGGGCGCGAGCCTCCATCGCTATGTCGGCGGCTTCAATGCCGGGGTGATGGATTACCTCAATAATCTGTACAGTCAATTCCCAATTTCCATCGCCTTCGTGGTGATCGTCACGTACCTGGTGCTGTTGGTGATGCTTCGCTCGTTGATTTTGCCTCTTAAAGCGGTCCTGATGAACGCGCTCAGCCTGCTGGGGGCGTATGGGGCGGTGGTGTGGGTCTTTCAGGAAGGGCACCTCAGTGGGCTGCTCAACTTCAGTCCAACCGGTTACGTGGATGAGATAACCCCCATTATTATGTTCTGTACGCTGTTCGGCCTCTCCATGGACTACGAGGTGTTTCTGCTAAGCCGCATGCGCGAGCAATTCCTGCGTACCCATGCGAATGCTTCGAGCGTAGCGTACGGCCTGGAGCGGACCGGGCGCATCGTCACCAGCGCCGCCTTGATTCTGGTAGTGGTGGCGGGGAGCTTCGCCTTCACCGATATCGTGTTGGTCAAGGCGGTGGGCCTGGGTCTTGCCTTCGCCATATTGCTCGATGCCACGCTGATTCGTTGCCTGCTGGTTCCCGCCACCATGCGCGTGCTGGGCAATTGGAACTGGTGGCTCCCCGCCCCCTTGCGCGCTGTGTTGGGCTCCAATCTGCCCGAACGGGATCGGGAGACCGGCAACCGCTTTGTCGCCTGAATCAGAGGAGGGCCGCATGTTTATGGTGATCAACAGGATCACCTGCTCGACCGCCTCCGCCGCGCACCTGGAACGGGCCTTCGCTCCCGCCGCGAACCTCGATGGGGTGCCCGGCTTCGTGGGCAGCCGATTGCTCAAGAATACGCACGATGCGGAACCCCTGGAGTATCTGGCTATGTTTCAGTGGGAAAGCCGAGTTGCCTTCGAGGCATGGCGAAAGAGCGAGTCGTTTCGCCGGAGCACGCCGGACCGCGCGGCGCCGGGAATGCCGGTGGTCACAACAGAGACCTACGAAACGGCCGGCTAAGCCGACTCCGCTAGAAACGCGCCCAGCAGTTGGTTGACGCGGTCGGGCTGTTCCAGGTTCGGCAGATGAGCCGTACCCTCGATCACTTCCTTGCGCGCGCCCCCAATCTCGGCTGTCAATCGCTCCGCGACGAGTTGGATCGAGGTCAGATCATGATCGCCCACCAGAACGAGTGTGGGGACGGTGATTTCGCTCAGTCGTCCCACCGCGGGCGGCTCGATTCGCTTCCCGGCGGGCGGGTTTCCGCGCCGAACCAGCGCGCCGGCCATCTCACCGGCCCGCTCACGAACCCGACCCCGGACCGAGCCGGCGGGCCGGCCAACCCCATCCAGCCACATGCGCATAATCAACTCCGCGGCTTCGTCGTGGTCACCTCGCCGCCCGGCCTCGGCGATCGCGTGCCATTGCGCGCTCACCGCGGGATCCTCATGCCCGAACCCGCTCAGGCCGGCGCCCACCGCGACGAGCGCCGCCACATCCTCCTGGTACTCCAGCGTATAGTCGATGGCCAGGGCGCCGCCCATGGAGCAACCGACCAGGACCGGATGGTCAACGCCAAGATACGCCAGAAGGCTGCTTAAGTCATCGGTATGGGAGAAAGGCAGTTCCGGCAGTTCGGATCGGCCAAAGCCGCGCAGATCGTAACGTACCAACGCGTAGCGGTCGATCAGGGCGTTCCACTGGTCATCCCACATCCTGTGATCGGCGATTCCGGCGTGAATGAACACCACGGGACGCCCCTCGCCCTCCATCTCGTAGTAGAGCCGGGTGCCGTTAACCGGGGCGAAATCGGCTTGCCGCTCTCTGGTCATCGTTTCCTCAACGATCGGCGAATAAAACGCCGCCCTTTGCTTTATCCGTAGAGGGGTTCTCATGAATGATCACGGTGACGGCATCCGCCTGGACATTACAGGTCTCGACCACCGCACGGGTGATCTCGCGGACCAAGGCTCGCTTTTGGTCAAGGGTGCGCCCTTGCGCCAACTCGATTATCACTTCCGGCATTCTCGTCATCCTTCCTGGTGGGCTGGGAGAGCATTCGCCCTATGAGCGGTTCGCTAGGGATCATACCCGCCCTCGGGGGCGGCGTGTCGTCCTGTAATGCTCCGCTTCCCTCGGCAGGTGGGCCTCACCACTGTGGTCGAGGTCGCTCCTAGAAAACACACTGCACCGCAATGCTTAGGCGTACCCTCCCCCGGCAGGGTGATTGTCGACAACACCCTACCAGGAGTATGCTACCGGCACGACATCACGACTTGAGCGTAGAGGGCGATACCATGGAGATGGAGCGGACCGAGGTGCGGCTGGCGGCGGGCGCCTTGCGGACGGTGCGCGCCCTCCTGCCAGGCTGCTCGGTGGCCGCGGGCCTGGTGCAGAGCGTTACGCGCTCGCTCCGTTATGTCGATGGTCTGGGCCGCGATCGCGGTATGTTGCTCGAAGGACAGGCGCTCATCGCCGCCTATCGCGCCATGCGCGAACGCCGCACCCTGATTTCACCCTTCGAGGAGGATCGTCCCACCGAGCGGCAACTGATTACCACGCCGATCAATGGTCTGGATGGTCTGGCGATTGGCGCGCTCCAGGTTCTGACCAATGCCAAGAAGCTGCCACCCAGTTTTATCTCGGCCATCGAGGCGCTCACCGAGGTGGTCGGTGATACCGTGCAACAGAACCGGCTCAATCGCGACTTGCAGCACAGTCTCAACCAGCTTTTCCTGGTCTACGAGGTCGGCCGCATGTTTAATCTGGCCAGCAGCCTGGATGAGGTGCTCCTCCAGGTGCGCGACCAGTTGAGCGGCACGCTCAATTTTCATCACTGCTGCATTATGGTGCTGAACGAACATCGTGCCCTCGTCCCCGAGGCGGGACTGGGCATTGATAAAGACTGGATGCTGGAGGCCAGGCCGGCCCTGGCGCGTAGCGTGGCGGCGCGCGTGCTGGAAGCGGGGGCGGCGGTGGAGATTACCGATCCCGTGGATCTGGCCGACCTGGATATGCCGGTTCTGGAGAACGGCGTGCCGCCCGCCGGCGTTCTCAGCGCGCCGTTGCGTACGCGGATGGGGATGATCGGGGTGCTGGAACTCTATACGCCGGCACCCTATGCGTTCAGCGTCGACGAGGTGTTTCTGCTTTCGGTGCTCGCCGCCGAAGTGGCCACGGCGGTGGAGAACTCGCAACTGTACGTACACTTACGCGAAAAGGAAGGACGGCTGACCGTTCTCGCCCACAAACTGATCCACTCACAGGAGGAGGAACGGCGGCGTATCGCCCGCGACATGCACGACGGCTTGGCTCAGACAATCGTCAGCGCCTATCAATATCTCCAGGCCCACGCCTTTGCCGTTCCGGACGGGACGGATCGTCACTCGTTGGACCGCGGCATGGCGCTGTTGACGGAGTGCATCGACGAGTCGCGGAACGTTATTTTCGACCTTCGCCCTTCCACACTGGACGATTTCGGTCTGGTGTTGGCGCTGCGCCAGTATCTGACTCGGCTCGAGCTGGATCTGGGCTGGCAGGTGGAGTTCGTGCTGGTTGGCCAGGTGGGTCCGCTACCCGCCGCCCTGGAGACGGCGATTTTCCGTATGATCAAGGAGGCAGTAACCAACGCTAAAAAGCACTCGTCCACCCAGAGGGTGTTGGTTCGTCTGGCTGCCCAGTCGCGAGCGCTCACCATGACCGTCCGTGACTGGGGGAAAGGATTTAATCCCAATGAGGCAGCAACTCGCCGCGACGGGCAGCTCGGCCTGATGGGCATGAAGGAGCGTGTTGCTCTGTTGAATGGTACGTTTTCGTTACGGAGCAAACCTGGCGCCGGCACGCTTATCCGCATTACTCTACCGTTGGAGTAATCCTCACCTCGGCGAACCTGAAGGAGTGCATTGATGCAACAACCTCAACCGGATGCCCCGTTGATCCTTGTGACCGAGGACAACCCTCTGCATATGAAGATTTTCGTCCTGAACCTTACCTTCAAGGGGTATAGAGTACTTGAGGCCGAAAACGGTCTGAAGGGACTGGAGATGGCCCGACGCGAGCTTCCGGACCTCATGCTCGTGGATCTCACCCTGCCCAAGATGGAGGGCTGGGAGATGCTTCGCCAGATGAAGAACAGCGAGGATACGAGTGATATTCCGGTTATCGTGGTCTCGGCTCGTCGCCCTCAGGATGAGGAGCACGAGGCGCGCGCGTTACATATCAACCACTACGTCTCCAAGCCCTTTAATCCGGAGCATTTGATGGACCTGGTCGATCGCACGGTGCGCCGCCGTCCCACCCCTTCCGAGAACTAAAGCCGGCACTCAAAGGTGTCTTGCTTCCTGTGTGGGAACGGCTCGTACAGCACGGCCCAAGGACCTTGGCAGTTCCGTTGGGTTCCGTAGGGGCGACCCTTGTGGTCGCCCTGGTTCGGGTCGCCAAGGGCACCCACAAGGAGTGCCCCTACAAGCGCGAGGAAACGTAAGCCAAGTTGTACTAGGCTCCGCGACTAAGGCGCCGCTGCACCTTCTGCGCCGGGTTGAGCAACATGCTCTTCCCGCTCTGGCGGACATACTCGCTCATCCGGACGTGAGGATGGGGTAGGGCTACCTCACAGGCGGTGGTCAATCCGGCGGCGAGGCCGGCCCGAAAATCCGCCGCCGTGCGTCCCGCGTATTCCGTGTAGGCCGTACCGATCCGGCACAGGAAATGCGCGTCGCTCCCCCCCACCTCGGCCAGTCCCCAGCCCGCATTCAGCCGCAGCAGTTTGGCGCGGGTAATGCGGCCCGCCGGGGTAGGATTCATCGTCTCCACGCCCATTAAGGGGTAATGACCGGCCAGCAGGCGTTCGATCTGGCCCCGACCCACACTGGGCGTGAGAGGGCTAAGCGGATGAGGCGCGATGCAAATCCCCCCCTGTTTGGCAACAAAATCGATTGTATGTTCGAGCGAACGATACAGGGGAACCGGCTCCTCGATGAAGAGAGCGAGGAGGTGTACGCCTCGAGCCGTGGTCACTTCCGTGCCCACGATGACGTCAAAGGCGAAGCGCCCTTTCGCCACCAACTCGCGAGCGATCAAAGCGCCTTGCAGGGTATCGTGATCGGTGATCGCGATCAGATCCAGCGCGCTCCGCTCCGCGAACCTGACGATCTGCTCGGGCGTGGCCAACCCATCGCTATAGGTGCTGTGCATATGAATATCAGCCCTGCCCGGAGCCGCGTCCTTGGTAATGGTCAGCTTGTCCTGTATCATGTCGTACTTATCACATCCGTTTCGTTGTCTGCCCGTCCCGGGCAAGGGGTTTCGTGTATCGATGCCGCGTAAAGCAGGAGTACGCCTTCAACCCAGCGCGGCGGGATTTGCACGGTAGCGCTGCCTCCCAAACGTAAGGCTCGCGACACCTCTATGCAATAGGAAGACTACCACGTCCCGCCGTTCAACGGATTTGCCGCGGGGAGAATCGGTGGGCCGCGGCCTTGTCCCACGCTGTAGTATCAGGTAGCGTAAGAGCCGAGGGTGTGTCGTTCACGGCGCGAACGGGGAGAGGAGCGTACAAAAGGGATGGCACTCGCGCCTCCTACCGACGATCAATCCGGCGGGCGCCGCGGACCCTGGCTACCGGTCGCCTTCGGGTTGCTGGTGGTGGCGGCGATCGTGGCGGCCGCGTTGATTATCCATCAGCATGGATACGGCGCGGCGACCGCGCGCTGCCGCGCGGACGCGGGAAGCAGACAGTGCGCCGGCACGCCAACCGCCACGCATTCGGCCGTATCCACCCTGGCCGATAGGGGCAGGCGGCGTGGGTCCGGACCAATCGGTGGACCGCCGCTGTTCGTGGCCGGCCCGACCAGCCAGGCCCACCTTACGGTAAGAGACCTGATTCCCTCTCATATTGAGTCGAGCTTGCTTGGATCGCCCAAGCGTCCGCCCGGTCACTTTCGCTTTCAGCCGGGCGGCGTGGGCGGTCCGGCTACCCTGACATCCACCGCAACAGCGATCACCGCCCCGCGGATCGCTTCACCATTCGCATCGAGTATCGCCACCCTCGCGGCGACCGCGACGGCGACACTCAGTCCGGCCCCTTCCAGGACCGCCGGCCGATCGAGTGCGCAGGTACGCCATACTCCCTCATTGACCGCGACCGGGACGGCCACACCGTCTGCGTCGCCGTCC
>JAICHN010000132.1 GCA_025924845.1 Chloroflexota bacterium
ACCAGGGTAGCCACCCGCTGGACGAAGTGATCCAGATCCATCGTTTCTTCAACCAGCCTGCGGCCGTTGGCCCCCATCATCGCGGCCTGTTCAGGATGCATCAACAGGAAGGTAATTGCTCTGCGTAGTTCACCCGCGTCGTTGGGACGCACATACAACCCAGTGTGGCCATTCGCCGTGAGATCGCTCGCTCCCAACAAGCGGGCCCACTCAGGCTGAGTAGCACGTTGAGGATTGGCGCGGCTGAGGCGCCGCCGATCACGTACCACATCGGTCTGGCCCCGAGTATGAGACACAACGACTGCCTTACCCATGGCCATAGCTTCCAGAATGGTGGTGATTCCCGCCTGGTTGTCCGCGTCGTGCAAGGGAACCACCACGAAGAGTGATGCGGCGTAGGTCTCGCGCAGCGCCGCGTAGTCCAGGGAAACGACGCGCACATTGGGCGGTAACTTCTCCCGCTCAATACCAGCCTGGTGTCTCGACCAATGGCTGGCGGCGGCAATGGTCACGTCAACAAACAGGTCACGCGTGGCGTCGATCAACGTAGCGTAGTCGCGGTACTCAAGGCCCGCGCTACAAATCCGCGGCTTGGGTGCATTGGTACGCGGAGCCCAGAATTTCGTATCGGTCTGATAGGGCAACAGCGATACCTGCTCTGGGCGTAGCCCCAGGCTGGTCAACGCGGCGTTCTGCTGCACGGTGCTATGCACGATAAGGGAATCGACAGTGGCGCGCATGCCCAGAAGACGCAAAAGCAATCGCTTCTTCCGAGGCGTCAACAGGTGGGCAATGATCACCAGGCGTGGGCGTTTCCGTCGCGGGCGATACAAGGCTCCCAGAATGCTTCCCGTCGTTTCGCGGTCGACGAAAACGGCGTCGTATGAGTTGGACCAGCTCCAGGCAAGCGCCGCTTGGGCGGGGCCGGTGCCGGCGACGCGCCGAAGGATGCGTGTCCACCAGAATCGCTGAATTGAGGTCAGATCGAGGATATCGGCGCCGAGAGCGCGTTGCAATTCCAGATAGTCCTTGCGCGGCCGTTCTCCATGGGCGATGGACGTCTCCATGGCAGGGTCGAGCGTCGCGTTGATCACCAGCAGTGCGCGCACTCACATCACCCTTTACCGTTGCGGCCGATGCGGCGCAGGCCATTTGCCTGGCGCCACGACCATTCTTTTAGCCTAGCAAGGCGCCGTCAAGGCCCCGTAAAGGTGGGGGTCAAGAAGCGGTGAAGGGGTGCAGTTTAGCCATATGCGGCTAGCCCGCACGGGCTATATGTTTCCGCTCCCGAATGCCTTACTGTGACACGGGTACCCGAACGAGGTACAGAAATACTCCGTTCAGGTACTTGACAGGACCGGTGGCACCTTGGCCACGGTAGCTCGTGCAATTGGAGGCACTGCCCATGGAGAGCCGAACCCCATTACAGCGGTCGTTGAAAAACCATGTTTCGCGTGCGTTGGCGCGCGGTAAACGGCGCCCGCGGATCACCGTACTCGCCCGACTCCTCTTCATTGTTATGTTGATTGGGAGTACCGTAGTATGGCAAGACTCAACGAGAGTTGTAGCCGCGTCCGGTAACCGTACAGGCTCCGGGCCAGTGACGTTGCTGCAGAGTACCTCGGTGAGCGGGAGTGCTCCGGCGAGCATCACCACCACCGTGTCCGATACCTCGGGCTCCTTGCAGAACGGGATCATCGATATCGAGGTCTACAATGCGGCCAATCAGAAGGTCGGTCAGCAGTTCTTCGATGGTCAGAATCTCGCCGCGGGGCAAGCCGTCACGCAGAACATCCAGTGGACCGCGCCTTCAGCCGGAAGCTACCGGGTGAAGGTAGGAGTCTTCGGCACGAACTGGTCATCGTTGATCATGTGGAATGATGACGCCGCCGACTTTACCGTCTCGACCGCTAACAATGTCGTCCCGCCCCCTGCAACCACGGTGCCGGCGACCAATACGCCGCCGGCCACCGCCGTACCTGCCACGAGCACGCCCGTACCCGCCACGAGCATGGCCCTGCTGCAGAGTACCTCGGTGAGCGGCAGTGCTCCGGCAAACATCACCACCACCGTGTCCGATACCTCGGGCTCCTTGCAGAACGGGATTATCGACATTGAGGTCTACAATGCGGCCAATCAGCGGCTCGCTCAGCAGTTCTTCCCCGGCCAGAACCTCGCCGCCGGGCAAGCCGTCACGGAAAACATGCAGTGGACCGCGCCTTCAGCCGGAAGCTACCGGGTGAAAGTAGGAGTCTTCGGCACGAACTGGTCATCCATGATCATGTGGAATGACGATGCCGCTGACTTTACCGTTGCTGCTGCCGGCGCCACCAGCATTCCGGCGACCGCGACCGCGACCACCGCACCCGCAACCAATACGCCCTCAGCTCCAACCTCCACCGCGGTGCCGGCGACAAATACCGTGGTGCCGGCGACAAATACTCCAGTCCCCGCCACGGCAACGACTACCGGCTCCGGAAGTGGTTCCTCGACCGGTTGTCGCTTCCAGACCGCCGACCAGCCGGTCCATGTCGCCTTCTGCGACACCTTCAATGCGTCGGCAGGGACGGGAAATCGCTCGGGAGGCTTGAATGGCCTCTTCTGGGGAGCCAGCCGTACCTCGCAGAATACCAATCCAGGACAGGGCATCTATAACGGGTGGGTACCTGCCTCACGTACCGCTTGCGGTTCTCCGGCGCAACCCGACCAGGATATCGCGGTCTGCAATGGGCAACTGGTGGAAGCGGTCAACGATGACCACGGCTTTACGACGCTGGCCATGTATCCCACCCAGCCCTTCGATATCGCGGGGCGGACCGGTACCGCCGTCTTTGATGTGACCGCGGACTCGGAAGGCCCGCATGCGGCATGGCCGTCCTTTATCTATACGGACCAGCCCGTGCCGGCGCCGACCGATAATCACACCACGACGGCGGCGTTTGCACGAAACAGCTTTGGATTTTCCCTGGACCAGGATCCCGCCAGCTGTGGCAGTTCGAACCAAACGGGTGTAAGCGAGGTGTACGCCACGAGCAATTACGTGGAACGCGGCCTCTCGTTCACCCCCGTGAACAATTGTCTCACCAATGCCCCAGGCGTGCTCAACCACTTCGAGGTACGCATCTCCCAGAGTCGCGTAGAGGTGTGGGGCACCAACGCGGGCTCCTCAACCCTGCAGGAACTCGGCTTCGTGGCCAATGCCGGGCTCACCTTGACCCGCGGCCTGATTTGGATGGAGGACCAACACTACAACGCCGATAAGTTCAACGACCAGGGCACGCACACGTTTATCTGGGACAACGTTGGCTTCGATGGACCTACACTCGCTCGCGACCTGCACCTCGATGTGAATGACGCGCTCAACCGCGCGAGCGACGGTTCACTCAATCTGGGCTGGTACGCGCCTGACCCCTCGAGTGGTACGCCTCTTTCGCTCACGGTGCCGGGCGCAACGGACCTGGCACAGTCCTCCGGGGCGCTGCTCACGCTGAACTTCTTCCCCACCGATACATCCTCGATCCAGTATCGCCTGAACGGGCACGCCTGGCATACGCTGGCCTGGCCGTTCCCCGATAGCCTGACCTACCAATGGCGCACCATCGGCATCCCCGTAGACCTTTCAGAGATACAGGCAGGCAACAATACCCTGGATCTTGAGGCCACCAAGGGTGGGGCCACGGTATCTAACCTGGATCTAATACTGGTGGGCGCCCAGGGGGTCGTCCAGTAGCAGGACTCGCGCAACCGACCACCAGTCAATCGCATACATTCTCATCCCGCCGGTCATTAGAGACCGGCGGGATGTTGCTGTGGTGGTTCGGTAATGATCACGGCCCGAAAAGACAATGGACACGGCAGCCGGCCGGCGTTCCACTTATCGCTTGTAGAGGTTGCGCTACGCATGCTGACTGACGTATCGCGGCAACAACCGGCGCTACGCTGATATTACACGGTGGGGTTGCGGTGTGAAGACAATATCAGCAAGTCTATTCTTATCCCAATCACTTATCCCGCCACACAACAGTTTATACGTGTAACCCTGGCCGCGCATAAAAGCCTCTTGAGCCGACGAGTTTGCTCAGGACAAGTGACATGTAGCCGATATGCGCACCTATATCGTAGCTAATCATTCCAGGTTGAACGAGCTTTCTCATCTCCCTGACGACATGACGTTCATACGATCCTACTCAGTAGGAAGGGCGCGATATATCACGGGCGGCGACAGTTGATCCACGCAAGGGACCTAACCTCACCTTTCCCTCATTAGCCTTGTTCGCGAGAAGCCGATGAGCGAACTCCAGCTTCATCTAAGACTTCAATGATACTCCCTCAAAGGGTGTGGGAGGAGCGCTTCTCCGACTGAAGGTTGGGGCGAGCCGGCACCGGATACGGCGCAATTACGTGAACCATAGTCTCTTCGCTGAATATAGCAGGTCTTAGGTTAGTAAACGGATCGCGCCGGTGCCATGTCGCGGCAAGGCGTGGCCTTCGCATAGAGTTAACCGCGATCCCGGCGCGGCCTTAACTGATCGTTAACTTTCGCCTGATACCATTTTGCTTGAACAGAAGCTCGTGCACCGCCGGCAGGTGGTGCATCGCGGCTTTGGAAAGGCGAGTGGGACCCATCATTAAGAATATGCTGGCGCTGCTGGCGTCACAGGTTGCCTCCTGGCTGGTGACGATGATATTGCTGATTGTCATTCCTCAGCACCTAGGAGACGAGCAGTTTGGCCAGTACAGCTTCGCCGGCACCTTCGTCGCGTTCTTCGGCCTCTTTGCCGGGCTTTCGGGCGGCACTTTCATCGTCAAACAGATCGCTCGCAACCAGGCACTGGTGGGACCTTACGTTTTCAACGCCCTGTTGATGACGCTTCCTCTGACCGGCCTGCTGTCCGCGGCAGCGATCGGCGCCGCCTATGTCCTGGGCTATCCTTCCCGGATCTGTCTTATTGTTGCCATAGCCTGCATCGGAATGGTCCTGGCGTCGGTAAATTCGACCCTTGTGGCGGGCCTGCAAGGCCAGCAGCGCATGCGACGCACCGCGATGTGGGCGATTGTCGATCGCTATGTAGTGGGTGCGGCGCTGGTCGGGGTATTGTTCGCGGGTAAGGGTCTCATCGGCGTGGCGTTGGTGGCGTCCATGACCGGGTTGATCTCAATCTTCGGAAACGGCGCGCAACTCTTTCGGCAGGTGCGCGCGGGGGCGCACCTCGACATACGTCTCTGGAAGGTCCTGGCCGTGGGAGCGAGTCCGTTCATGGTATGGGCCATCGTGCTTGCGGTGTACGGCAGCATCGATATCTTCATGCTCTCCAAAATGACGGATGACGCCGTGGTGGGCTGGTACGCCCTGGCCTATCGACTGGCCGGGATGCCCATTTTTCTCGCCTCCATCGTGGTAACGGTGATTTTCCCCAGATTATCGTCGTTTGGGACCGGTCCGTCCTCTGCCTCGAGTGAGCTGGTGAACCAAGCGGTGCGCCGGATCTTCTTCGCCAGCGCGCCCATGACGGCGGGCCTTGCCATGGTGGCGGGTGATCTAATCAGTTTTCTGCACTATTCCGGAGGGTTTACGCACTCGGTCATTCTGATCGAAATCTTGGCGCTCCATATTCCGGTGGTGGGCATTACCATGATCCTGTACGCCGCCCTGATGGCCAGCGATCGCCAGCGGCAATGGATCGTCGTGGGGATCATCGCCGCGGCGTTCAACCCGCTCCTAAACTTGATCGCTATCCCCTTAACTGCTCATGCCTATGGCAACGGAGCGATCGGTGCGGCGATGATCACGGTAGCGACAGAATTCCTGATGCTGAGCGGCGGGTTTTACTTGTTGCGGCGCGACGGCGTACCGGATCGCGGGACGATCAAGTTCGTGCTGCGCTGCGTCGTGTCCTGTGCGGTGCTGGTGGGCGTCGTCGAGGTTGGCGAAGGTTTGTGGTTGCCTGCGCGAATCGCCCTGGGCGTGGTGACCTATGGTCTTGCCTCGTTGGCCGTCGGCACGCTTTCCGCTACCGAGCTGCGCAGCGGCTTTGTACGGACGCGTGCCTATCTTCGCCTCTATAGTGTGCCGGGTATCCCCCAGTCTTGAACGAGAAGGAGACATTGTCATGAGCCTGGCGCCGCCCCACATGTCCGTTGTCGTCTGTACGCGTGACCGTCCCGACACGATTGAACAGGCCGTGGTCAGTATACTGGCCAATACTTATCAATCCTTCGATCTCACGGTCATCGATCAGAGCACCTCCAACGTCACCGAGGACATTTTACGCCCCATCATTCAGGGCGATCCGCGTATGCGATACGTCCATGTACAGGATGCCGGTCTCTCCCGCGCCTACAACACCGCGATTGGCTGTACCGAAGGCGAACTGCTCGCATTTACCGATGATGATTGCATCGTTCCCCCAGGCTGGCTCGCCGCGATTAGCCGCGCGTTCAGCCAAGACGCCGAAGCCGACCTAATCTATGGCCAGGTGTTTGCTCCAGAGTCCCCCAACCTTGTCGGCGGAGAAACCCCGGCCTTGACCTTTGAGCAACCCAAGCGGTTCAGTCTAAGCGACGGATTTAAGGTCCTGGGCATGGGAGCTAACTTCGCGGCTCGGCGCGGTTTGTTTGCGAGGATAGGCGGGTTCGATGAAATACTCGGAGGCGGCGCGCCGCTGTGTTCGGCCCAGGATTACGACCTGGCTTACCGTACCTATCGGGCCGGGCGCGCCGTCCTGGCACGTCCTGAGATCCAGGTCACACATTATGGGACGCGCGCGCCGCACGAGTGGCCCAAGACACTGCGCGCGTATGGCATTGGCGATGGAGCGTTCTATTTTAAGCATGTCCGTTGTCGCGATTTCCTCGCGCTGCGCCTGCTGACTCGCCAAATTATGGAGCAATCCGCACGCGCCGTAAGTCGCCGCCTACGTGGGCGTGGTCCTGGAAACCTAACCTACGTGCGCTTTATCTTCGTCGGCATTCTCACGTGCTTACATTTTGAAGTTGACCGCGCTTCCCGGCTTTATAGGCCCTCGTAACGGGTTTACAAGAGTATGCACGCTGTTCTCGGTGAAGCTATCGACTCCTACGTACGGGCTAGGAAAGGGAATTGAGCGTGGCTGAGCGTGTGGTAATTCTAGGAGCCGGCCCGACGGGCCTCGGGGTTGCCCATCGACTGGCTGAACTGGGCCGAACCGATTGGGAAATCTATGAGCGCTCCGACCACGTTGGGGGATTGGCGAGCAGCGTCCACGATCCCAATGGCTTTATCTGGGATCACGGCGGCCACGTGATGTTCAGCCACTATCACTACTTCGATCAACTCGTGGAGAATCTGTTGCGTGGCGACTATGATCAGCACCTACGCGAAGCGTGGGTGTGGATCCATGGCCGCTTCGTGCCCTATCCGTTTCAGAACAACATTCATCGATTGCCCAAAGATGTATTCCTGGACTGTCTCATGGGAATCATCGAAGCGCAAAAGCAGACCTTGCCTCGGGCTAACTTTGGCGAATGGATTCAGGCCATTTTCGGCGAAGGGATTGGCCGGCACTTCATGCTGCCTTATAACTTCAAAGTTTGGGGCCATCCATTAGAGATGATGGATACGCGCTGGCAGGGAGATCGGGTACCGACCGTGGATGTGCGGCGCATCTTGCGGAATCATCTTGACGATCGGGACGACGTGAGTTGGGGGCCGAACAATCGATTCAAGTTTCCTCTGCTCGGCACGGGTATGCTGTACGAACGCATGGCCGAAGCCCTGCCCAAACAGATTAACTTTCATGCTGATGCCGTAGCGATCGACCTGGCGCGGCGTCAGGTAACCTTCGCGGACGGCAACGTCACTCGCTACGACCGCCTGGTATCAACCATGCCGCTTACCGAACTCGTCAAATGCATTGGCGATTGCCCGGTGTCGGTGCGGGCGGCGGCCGACCAGCTACATCATACCGAAGGGCTGTTTGTGGGCATCGGCGTGGCTGAACCGTGTCCAAGTACGAAGTGCTGGATGTATTTCCCCGAATCGGACAGCCCGTTTTATCGGGTAACCTACCTATCAAACTACTCATCCAGGATGACACCAGGGCCAGGGTACTTCTCGTTGCTGGCCGAAATATCGTCGTCGCCATACAAACCCGAGTGTCCGGATGACCTCATCGAGCGCACCATTCAGGGGATGGTTGCCTCACGGTTGCTGACCCCCGAGCAGGCCAGGGATAAAATAGTGAGCCGTCAACTGTTACGCGTGCCCTATTCCTATCCAGTGCCGACCCTGGATCGTGACAGTGCTCTCCGCGCGATTCAGCCGTGGTTGATGGAGCGCGGTGTTTATTCGCGAGGCCGGTTCGGTGCCTGGCGTTATGAGATCGGTAATACAGACCACTCGGTGATGCAGGGCGTTGAACTGGCCGACTTTCTGGTCATGGGCAAGAGCGAAACAACATGGTCCCTCGCGGCGGGCGAGGAGGCCAAAGCACGAATCGCTTGAACGAGTGTCGAATGCAGCACCACCGGAAACCGCCGCATCCAGTTCAAACGCGCTCCCGAGCCCACATCGTCGACGATCCCGGCCGGCGCTTACCGGGCCGCGCGGGCACACCGGCCGGCTCGCGCCGCCCATAACCACGGCCGTGGGGGGACTCCAGCCATGGCTTCGAGATCCTCCAACGCGACATACTCGAACCCATCCAATTCGGTTCCGTTCGGACATGGCGTGCCCTGTATGCTCACCTGGTAATAAAGTGTAAGATGGCGGATCGGGAAGTGCGTCTCGGCATACAGCAGCGTATCGGCGTGGGCGCGTACTCCCAACTCCTCGTGCAACTCTCGTTCGAGCGCCGTGCCGGGATCCTCGCGCCGACCGATCAGCCCGCTCGGAAAGCCCCAGCCAGGGTGACGATATGTATGATGGACGAGCAACACGTGCCCATCGGCATTCCACGCGATAGCGCCGGCGCCCACGGTCAGCTTTGGCGAGCTCAAGTAGACCAGCATGAGCCGTGCCCTGGTGGGCAGTCGGCGCAGCAGCCGATACACCAACGGCACTCGCGGGATATCCGGCATGAGATTCTCCGTCTCTTTGCTCTGAGTATACGCATTGGCGGAACGAGGTGAGGTTTTGAACCGACTATTTCGCGGCGGTCTCGTCGTGGCGCAGATCCCCACGGCTCTGATGGTGTTCTACCTTGACCTATTGACCTTGGCGGCGGCTTGCCGGAGAAATAGATCTGACTTTAAGGCGCCGTGTGGACGTTTCGCGATCATTATTCCGGCGCACGACGAGGAACTGCTGCTGCCCCGCCTACTTACCAGTTGTCGGGCACTGGCTTACCCCTGTGAGTTATTCGACGTGCATGTGATCGCTGATAATTGCTCGGATCGAACGGCGGTAGTGGCGCGTGAAGGAGGGGCAATCGTTCACGAACGCTTGGATACCCGGCTGCGCGGCAAAGGTTACGCCTTGCGTTGGCTGTTCCAGCAGACGCCAAGGGAAGACGTCTGCTACGACGCATATGTCATCGTGGATGCCGATTCCGTCGTGGACCCGAATATGTTGCTGGTGTTCAATGGATACCTGGCCAGCGGTGACCGAGCAATGCAATGCTACTATGGCGTGGAAAACCCGGACGATGGGTGGCCGGCGATGCTCCGTCATGTAGCGCTGGTGCTCTACAACGGGGTTCGTCCGCGTGGGCGCGATCGGCTGGGGCTATCGGCTGGGCTGCGCGGCAACGGCATGTGTTTCGCGGCGGCAACCCTTGAACGGTTTGGTTGGGATGCCGTCACTTTAGCTGAGGATGCTGAGTTCCATGTTCATTTGCTGGAGGCGGGCATACGCGTCCGCTACGCGGCAGAGACCAGGGTGGCCGCGGACATGCCGGTGTCGCTGCGACAGGCGCGGACACAGAATGTGCGTTGGGAGCGAGGACGACTTCAACTATTGCGGGCGCACGGCCGGCATCTGTTGTTTGACGGGCTCCGCTGGCGAGACCCGGCACGGCTTGATGCCCTGGCGGAGATCGCCCTACCCCCACTTTCCGTACTGGGCGGCATTGCCGTGGTGGGCATGGCACTCAGCACGGCCTGCCGCGCCCGAGCGGCGCTCGGCCTTTCGCGTGTCATAGTGACCGGCCTTGCATGCTATGTGTTTGGCGGCCTCTTCATTGCAAGGGAAGGACCGCGATCATACCTGGCGTTGGTTATGGCTGCGCCTTACGCGGTATGGAAGATGGGCGTCTACCTTCTTTCAGCCCTCCATCTCAGGGATGAGCGTTGGTTGCGTACCGAGCGCTCACCGGAGCGTAGGGTCAAAACGTCCTGATCACCTGGGCAGGCACTCCCACCGCCACCGACCGCGGAGGAATGTCCTTTACGACCACCGCGCCGGCGCCAACTACTGCGTCATGGCCAATCGTAACACCGGGCAACACGATCACACGATTGCCGAGCCAGACGTTGTCTTCGAGCACCACGGGGCGGGATGGTGGAAGGCGCCGACGCTCGAGAATATCATGCCAGGTGTTGTCCATGATATTTACATATGTCCCCAGCAGGCAGTCTCGGCCGATGCGGACCAGCTGGTGGGAGGAAATGGATACTCCATAGTTGACGAACGTGTGGTCACCAATCTCTAACGTTCCACCGGGCATAGCCGCCAACTCAATTGGCACGACAGTGGAGTGGAAAAGTACGTGGCTACCGATCACCATGGTGCCCCTATTGCAGATGCGAGGCCGTCCCTGCAACTGAGTGAAGCTGCCCACCGATGTGCAGTGGCGTAAGCGGATTTGGGCGTTAAGCACATGTCCCGCTCGTCGAAAGGCGTCCATGATCGCACGAGGGCTCCGGTCTCGAGCCATGCGGCGAAGGCCGGCGGACAGAAGCTCACGCTCTTTCACGTACATGCGTCTATCGTATCAGGGCATGGTTAACGGTCAGTCGCGGCGGTGGTTACGATTTGGTGGAGAAGATACGTACTGGACTAGAGATTAACCGCATCGTAGACCGGTCGTTGACCGGTGTGTGCTAGTATGAGGTCACGGCGGCGTGCTGCTCTATCCGTGCGGCCAACGTACGCGTTACACAAGGGTCTGCCGTCAATCTGTAGGTTTGAGTTGCGACGCGGAGTGATTGGCTTCGCGCCTTGAAAAGGAGCTACC
>JAICHN010000133.1 GCA_025924845.1 Chloroflexota bacterium
ACGGCCGAGGCGATTCGTCGCGCCGTACGGCAGGCGACCGGCGCGGGCGGCGTGCCTGCGGTAGGCGAATTGGGAATGGGGTGAGCGTGTATATCCCTGCCTACCTGCAACAAAATATGCTCCGGTACGGTTTTGGTGCCGAAGGAACCCGCTGGCTCGCCGGCCTGCCTCGACACATCGCGGAGTTAGGGCAGAAGTGGGGCTTGCGCGTCGGTCCCGCCTTCGATCAGGACGGAGCCGCCTCCTGGGTTGCAGCCGTGGAACTGAAAGACGGCTCCGAGGCCGTCCTCAAGATTACGTTCCCGCATGATGAGCCGCGCTTTGAGGCGCACGCCCTCCGTTTCCTGGACGGTCGTGGCGCCGTGCGCTTGCTGCAAGCGTCCGAAGACGGTTTCTCCTTGCTGCTGGAGCGCTGTCTTCCGGGGACGGACCTTTGGTCCCTGAGTGAAGAGGAAGGCAATGCCGTTGCGTGCCGGATGTTGGCCCGCATGTGGCGAGAACCCGATCCGAGCGCTCCGTTCATTTCCTTAGCAGACTACGTCGCACAATGGTGGGACAGCCTGCCGCGCATCACGGCGGGCGCGGACTACGACGAGGACGTCGTCGCCGAGGCGGTCGCGCGGGGGCGAGAACTGGCCGCCAGTCAACCGCGGAGCGTGCTGCTCCACGGCGATTTTCATCCCGGTAATGTCCTGGCGGCGCGGCGGGAACCCTGGTTGTTTATTGATCCAAAACCGATGGTGGGGGAGCCCGCCTACGACCTGGCTCAATGGCTGTATAATCGCTCCCGTTTTGTGATCCAGTCCGACGATGCGGTCGCCGTACTCCGGCAACAGATCGACCGCTTCGCGACAGCCCTCGGCTTGAGCCCTGCTCGCATTGCCGGTTGGGCGTTCGTGAAGGTACTCGGCCGGCAATGCGGACCAGCGTTTGTCACGCTGTTTCAGAAGGTGGCACAGGCATGGTAGGAGCGCTGCCTTCGAGCGGTTTGCATACCGGTTCCGGGACGATCTTCATCGTCAGCTTCCCGGTAACGCGTGCAGATCGCGCCGTGGGCGTACCTCTCGTTGGCGAAATTCCTCCAGGAAGGCCGCGAGTCGCGCCGTAGCTGCCTCGAAAAGGAGACGACCCTTCTCCACGGTAGCCATGGTGGGATCGCCCATGACACCGGTCGCGGTGTTTCGGCTGAAGAACTCCTGAAAGAACACGCCGCTGCCGCCCGTGAGATCCCACCAGATATGATCGCTCGTCTGCACTTCCTCCATGGTGCGTACGGCCTTGCTCATCTCGACCAGGTCGGGCCGGATGTGCAGGAGCAATGACGTCTCCGCCTCACAACCGTGCGCCATACCGCCGGGAAATGCTGACTCACGCCAGGAGAGGTCTTCCGGCTTGAGCAGCGTCCACCAGGAAGCCAGGGCGCAGATCGCATTGGTGCGATTGGTGATCATCCGCGCCGCCACGTCGAGGAACGGCACATTGCTGCCGTGACCGTTGAAGAGCACGATGTGCCGGAAGCCATGGTGCGCCACACTCGTCCCAATCTGGGCGATATAGTCGAGGATCGTGTGTACATCGATTGTGATGGTGCCCGGGAAGTCCATATGGTGTTCGTTGAACGAGTAGGGCACGGCCTCCATGAGCAGGGCTCGGGGCGACACTTGCTCGACGGCGGCACGAGCGATCGTGCCGGCAGTCAGATAGTCCGTGGAAAGCGGCAGGTGGGGACCGTGTTGTTCGGTCGTCCCCACGGGAAGCACGATTACGGGATCAGCCGCGGCGCGGTCGCGCAGCTCGGGCCATGAAAGATCTTGATAGAAGTAAGATCGCTTGGCCATCGGACATCCTCCCACGTTACTGTGCTTTACGCGGTGTCAACCGATCGATAATCGCCGGCCCTTATAGCACTCCTCGGCGTCGGGATTGAGCGCGATACTCAGACCCGGCTCATTGGGGATGGCCGACGGACCGTAGGCATCCAGGCGCCATGGTTTCATGACTAACCCATCAATGTAAGACGGCCCGGTCGTATACTCCACGTGCTGCCGTGTCCTGCGCTCTACCAAAAGCGCGCCGCGGTATCGACCATATCGCCGAATGGGTCAGCGACCATAGGCGCTGCCCAGCAAACCTACCGACTCCTCTTCCAGGATCTCTCCAGCTTCAGGTGCGACCAGACAGGCATGAGTCACCTCGTATCCTCCTTCCGCATAGGCGGCACGTGTGGGCACATACCAGACTGAGCCGTCGGTATAGCCCGCGCAGAGCGTATGGGGGAAGGGCGAGCGGGCCACAATCGACCGGCCGATTTCGGTGAAGATCTCGCCCGGAGCGGTAATCAGTCCCACGGAGTCTCCCAGCCGTAGCGCGCTGAGCTCTGCCGGCACCGCCGGCACCGGAGAGTCTCCCTGGAGCGCCTCCAGCCCTTGTCGAGCACGGGCCAACCGTCGTTCAGCCCACCAGAGGCCACCCGCTTCTCCGGCCGCGCGTAGCCGATCCCGCTCCTCCTCCAATCCCGCCACGGCATCCTGACCAGCGGCCACCGATCCGGGAAGAATAGGCGGGAGGTTACATCGCGAGCGCACGATATCCAGTCCGCCAATGGTCTCCTCTACACTGGGTTGAATGCTGAAGTAAATCCGAGTAGCCTCGGCGCCGAGAGGGAGTCCCAGACGGGCGAGATGAGTCCAATCCCACCCCATCAGGAGCGGATTGATATTTCCGGCGGCGCCCTGCAGGAAGAGACACATGGCTCCGGTCTGTGCTTCAAGGAGCGTACGAGCCGTGCCGGGAAAGTCGGCACTGATCTGAGTACATTGTGCACCCAGGCTGACCGGGTGGCAGGCGCAATTGAGCACGGCGGCAAGCGGCCGGCCATCGACCGTATCCAGACGCAGGATGGTCACTCGCGGGTCATACGGCCCGGCGGGATTCTGCCCGAGGATAATCCGCCCGTCGGCGGTACGTTCGCGCCGATTGATCCCGATCCGTGCTTCGCCATGACCCACGCCGAGCCGGCAAGGGACCAGGCGGGAACGAGCCAGGGCAACCCCTCCGGCCAGCAGATGAACCAGATTGGCCAGGTACGGAGCTACCTGTGCTGCTTCCGTGCTTCGCGTCGGATCGGTCAGGGGTCCATAGTGGGTATGACTACAGGCCACCACAACATGATCGGCCGGCAGATCGGTCAACCGTGCCACGGCCTCACGCACGGCATGCACTTGGGCGGAGAGCAGATAGAGGAGATCACAGGCAATGATCGCCAGGCGGATGACCTCTTCTGTCTCCTTGGTGCCTGCCGCGGAGGCACGCGGACCCTCAAGCACCAGGACGGTTGCCGTGAGGTCGTCATGCAGACCATCGGCCGGCCCCCGGCCGGCGAACCCCACCATTTCCATCCCCACGGGCGGGGTGATCGTCACCCGGGCCACCCCGGCGCGCAGCTCCATGGCGGCTATCTCCTTATGGTCACAACGTCGCGGTTAGAGTATGCCAAGGGACATGACCCCGCGAGAGGGAGGCGGGAGAGCGTTGGATGCAGGTCATATTCCCGAGCGGCACACCTAGCCGCGCGACGGTTCGGCCATCTTCTCGCGTGCTTCGCGCGAAAGCTGGGCTAGGTGCCCATCGTTAGCCATAATCTGCTCCAGATGGCGCATCCGCTCAGGCCCAGCCGTCGAGATCATCTTTTCGCCATAGACGCGTTCGATCCAGAATCTCGCCGAGCCGCCGATCGTGCTCCGTAGTTCCGGGAGTAATTCGTCAGGATAGTGTTGGCACAGGTTCATGGTGAACATACGGCGCCGTGCACCGCCGCCGAACGCGGCATGTTTCGTATTGTGGTCGAACAGGATCAGATCGCCGGGCTGGGTCTCCAGGGGTATGGCCGGAACCGCGCCGCCCTCGATCCCCCAGAGATCGGCGCTCTGACCGATCTGGGTCTGCAGCAGTTGGGCAAAGTGGTCCTCCGTGTGGCAACTGCCCGGGATCACTCGCAGGCAGCCCGAGTTCGCCCCGACCGGATCGAGATAGAAGGCCATCTTGATATGACGTACGCCGTTGGTGCGCCATCCATCGGAGTGCCAGCGGGTATCGCCGACGTAGAAGTTGCCGTCGCTTCCCGCATAGTTAAAGTCATCGCCCAGCAGACCGCGTGCAATACCAAGAATGCGCGGATCGTCAAGCAAGGCGCACAGCCGCTCGTCCTGATCGATAAATTGGACCAGGGCCGAACGGGCTTTGCCGTCGTGAGCTTTTCCCGAGTGGCCGCCGCCGTGTGCCTGCCAAATATCCTCAAAGGCCTGGGTGATTGTCCCAATACTGTCCGCGAGGAGGCCGGGAAACGCCAGAAAACCGAAGGTTTGGAAGAAGCTGCGCTGCTGCTCCGACAGTTGCATCGAGGTTTCCGCCTTTCTGGAGGCCAACGGCAACGCGGCGTCCAGGAAACCATCGAAGGGACGGCGAGAGCCGCCGGTTCGATAGAGTCAAGACATGGCGTCCCCGGTCAATCAGTGGTGCCAACACTCGGCAGTATACAGTATTAGCTCGCTCTCGGCTTTGCCCAACCGCCTCCAATGGCTTAATATCACCACACAAAGCAGCCGCTCCCTACCGCGGGAGTCGATTCGCCTCGATGTAGTCCCAGTCGATCTGGTAGCCCAATCCCGGCCGGGTCGGCACTCGCACGTAGCCGTCGGCATCCAGTGCGTCGCAGGGCTCTTTCAGGTACGGCAGCGACTTCTCATAATTCATGCCCGGCGCCAGCAAACCTCGTTCATAGTATTCGCACGTGTCCTCGCTGACGGCGCCCAAGATCTGCAGATTGCCGAAGCCGCTCATATGAATCTCGCAGCGATAGCCGTACGCCTCGCAGATGCTCGCCATCTTCCGCGCCCCGGTGATCCCGCCGCGCAGCACGTCGATCCGGCTGATATCCGCCGCCTCCCGTCGAATCCACTCCGCTCTACTGAAAATCATGCCGTCGACAATCTCCGGCGAGCAGATGGGGATGTGTAATTCCCGGGCCAGACGGACATAGGGTTCCACCCGGTGCTCGGGCATGGGATGCTCGTACCAATAGAAGCCGAGTTTCTCCAACTCTCGGCCGACTCTCAGGGCGTCTTCATACACGTGGTAGGTACCCCACGGATCGTACATCAGCACCATCTCCCCGCCCACCCGCGCCCGTACCGCCCGGCACGCCTCGATGTCCCAGTCGACATGCGAGGGGCGACCCGGCGCCGCTTCGCGCGTAGCCGGATCCCAGTAGTAATACGGATGAATCTTATAGGCTCGATAGCCCTGGCGTTGGCAGGCGGCGGCATGCTCGGCGTAATTCTCCGGCGAACCCATGTTCGGATAGGTGCTGGCGTATGCCTTGACACGGTCGCGACAGCCGCCGAGCAGCTTATGGACCGGCAGGCCCGTCACCCGCCCGAGCAGATCCCACAGGGCGAGGTCGACCACACTCAGCAGATTTTCGGGGGTCTTGGCCGCCCAAAGCCATTGCCAGACCTTTTCGCGATCGAAAGGGTCCTGACCGATCAGGAGCGGGCGGATCGCCTGGGAGAGCCGGTCGCGCTCCTCGACGGTGAGGCCGTCCTGATCGCCGTGGCCATGCCCGCCGAGATAATACCCCTCCGCCCCCTCATCGGTGACGATCTTGGTGAGAGTCTGCGGCACTTCCACGCCCAGAAGGGGCTGACCGTTCTGGTACCGGTCCACCTGTGTATGGAACGGCGTGACCGTGATGTCAACGATCTTCATTGAATCTCTTCCTCAGATCAACTGTAAGCAGGCAGTCATGCGTTCGGCACGATTTTCAGGCGCCCTCACCTTTGGTGAGGAGCTCGGCAGATTCGTGACTCCCTGCTTTAGATATCATCCAGCGGATAGAGCGGCCGGGTGACGTGACTGAACCGCAACTTCCGCATATTAGGGCAAGTGGGGCCGGGCGTTTCGGCACTCAACAGGCGATCGGCGAGGGGCTCGAAGGATGCCCGAAAGTGCGAGGGTGATTTTACAAAGACCAGCGCCGCGTCTTTGGGGTCCAGACCCACCGCGTAATACATCGCCGGATCCCACTCAAACGAGGGCAGCGATCGCACGCAAAGCCGAATACTGCCAATCGCCAGTACGGCCGTCAGCCCCATCCGCATTTGCAAACCAGTGGCGCCCGCGCCCTTGAAGCGGTATTGCCCATCACTCAGCAGACACACCCGACCCGTGATGCTCAAGGGCTCACCGTCAGTCGTCGATAGCTTGTGGCCGACCTGAACGGTGATCTCGCTCCCTATGCCGGCTGCCGCCGCGGTCCGCGCCGCCTCCGCGTCGCAGAGGAAGAGATAGGAGAGGCGGTCGGCCCGATCAGCTCCTTGTACCAACAACTCACGCAAGACTGCCGGGTTGTCCGCCGCTGAACCGCCCGTGGGCGCGTCGCCGGTATCGCCTACTACGGTGAGACCGCCCGCTTCCTCCAGACCGTAGCGGATGGCTTTCGGCAGCGGCGTCAGATCCGGTTCAAATGCCGCCCGTGCATCCCAGACCAGGTCGGCTAACTCATTGGCCGCTGCCTGTGCCGCCCCTTGGTCGTCGTCACAGACGACCACCACGGCAAAACCGAGATCGGGCACGTCCAGCCAAGGTTGGACGGGAAAGAGTGAGGCATGCAATACTCGCCCAGACTCTTCCATTGCTCGTGCGGCGCGATAGATGCGCTGCAAGGGGTCCGCGTTGGTGCGCGCGTTGACCGGGCTGACGATCATCGGGCGTTTGGCGAGTGCCGTAGTAGGCCGATGCGCTCCACTCAGGGTCGTCGACAATAGGCGCGCCGCACGCAAGCCAGTCTCGTAGATATCGATGTGGGGGTATTCTTGATAGCCGATCAGGAAGGTAGCGTGCTCCACCATGCGGGGCGTGATGTGCCCATGCAAGTCAAGACTCACGCCAATCGGCATGGACGGCCCTACCACCGAGCGTATAGCCTCCAGGATCGTGCCCTCGGCGTCCGGATCGTCTTCAATAGTCATGGCGCCGTGAAGAGCAAGCAACACGCCGTCCAGGGGGAGGGCGCTCTTCAGCCGAGTCAGCATCTCTCCCAGCAGATGATCAAAGGTGGATCGGGTCAGCGGGCCGCCCGCCGCGGCGAAGCCGGCGAGGAGCGGCACGGGGGTAGCTCTGGCCTGCCGCAGCACGTGCAGGAATGCCGGAACCTCTACCTGAGTATCTTTGTATCCGGTGAACATATCGTCACCATAGAGCAGATAGTAGTTTCTGAAGGTATCCAGCGTTGTAGGTATTGGAGCGAAGGTGTTCGCCTCTTGCATGAGCGACCCAACAGCGATACGCATTTCCGGCTCCCCTTATCCCCGCGTGCCTGATAACCACTCCACGATTACTCCTGATGTCGCCTCGTCATCCTGCTCTACCAGGGCATCAAGGCAGCCCAAGCCGGCATACAGCGTAGAGATTTCCCGCACGTCAAACCTACCGTCGGTGTTGTGGATAAAGGTGGGAGCCGGCGCCGCAAGCGCCAGCGCGGTGGGAAGCCCACCTACCGCGCGTAGCCCCGGAACGTACAGACGCTCGAGGTAACTCGTGTCATCGTTTATGGAGAATCCGGCCGTATCAATGACGGATCGTATGGGAAGCGGCGCGGACACGCGCCCTAATAAGCACCACAGCCCAGCCTCACCGAGGCCGACCAGTGATACCCCGGACCCCGCGACCCGTTCGACGAGGTAGGCTAGAGCAGTGACAACATCGTGTACCCGCCAGGCGGTATCCGTGCGGTTGTAGGTCGTGAAGAAGGGCACGCCATGATTGCGTCCGGCTCGGCCCGCGTACGTGTGGTATTCGCCGGTCAGGAATACGTCAACTGCCAACACCGCATGGGTGCGGGCGAGCAATTCGCGAATCAAAGCGCCTGGACGGTTCCCTGGCGCATCGATCAAGGCGGCCTTCCCTAACGCATGAACCACCAGGACCGCTTGGCCGCCGGCCCAGCCGGGCGGGCGGAACAGCAGGGCGGGGACCTGATCGCCCTGACCCGGTCGCCCGAGGAGCAAGCGTTCCAGCCCATACTGGTCCTGCTCAACCGCGCCAAGGCTCTCTACCCAGACCCGATCCGGCCATGCGACAGGCAGGACGTGTGCCAGAGCTGAACCGAAGAGATTGCGGAAGGCGGCTAGGTCGTCCGGCCGCCTGGGCCGGTACCGTGCCTGCACGGCACTAAGGCGATTGACGTGGTGTCGGAGCAAGTCGCGGGGGCTCATGTCTCCAGGCAACGGCTCCGTGCCCGGAAAGACAAGCACGTTCTCGTCTTCCTCGACCATGAAAGGCTGCTCACGCCGATCATCCGCCGCGGACGACGGCATCAGCCACGTACCGAAGAATGCGTATACGGCTTCCCGACTGGCCTGATTGTAGTTGTGCTCGGCATCAATCAAGACGTGGCTGATCCGGTCCTCTGCCTGGTAGAGCCGGTAGATCTCTTTGATCGCCGGATACTCCACCGTGGGTGTATTATGTGTCCAATCCCCCGTACAGGCGACCAGAAGCATGGGGCGGGGCGCCATGAGCGCCGCTATCTCAACGTTGGTTGTCGCAAGCCGCAAGTTGGCTGCGTTTTCGCAGACGCACCCGCCCTGAAAGTGGGCGGAGACCATATTGACGGGAGCCGATGCCGTGATCCGGTCGTCAATCGCCGTCAGCATGAAGGTTTGCGTGCCGCCGCCTGATTCGCCCGTGCAGGCGAGACGCTGAGGATCGACATCGGGGAGCGCAACCATGAAATCGACGGCTCGTATGCTGTTCCAGAGTTGCAGGCCCATGACGCTGAAGCCCCAGAGTTCCTCCACCGGACCACCGAAGGTGTGCGGGACTTGCCTGCTGTCGTTATAGCCGACCATATCATAAAGAAAGGCTACATATCCCTGACGAGCAAAGCTAATGCCGCGTGCGGGCAGTGATGCGAGCTCGTGGTGAGCGAAGCGCCCCTCGTCCCAATGACCGTGGGGATTGAGCACGGCGGGAAAGGGTCCCACCCGGCTGAGCGGTCGATAGAGGTTGCCGGTCACGAAAAAGCCGGGGTAGCTTTCGAAATACACCTTCTCCACACTGTAGCCCTCGCGTTCAATGCGCCCGAAGATGCGGGGATTGAGGGCTGTGCGCTCGGGAAACGGCCAAAGGCCGGTGCTGACGAGTATGTGTCTCCGCAGATTGGCGGCGTGCGCCTGCCACGCTTCCAGAGAATCGTACGTGGGCAACAGGTTGGGCGAGTCCAACCGCCGAACATCGGACACGCGCCGGTCATTCGGTGCCGGTTGGGGCGTCGAGTCCTCCGGCCACCGCGTGAAGGCGCGACTCAACTGATCGCGATCAGTCATCAGATCGTGGCGAGGCGCTGTCCCGTCGCTCAAAATACGGTCACGTTCGACTGATGAGCAGTAAGCAGGCGCTCCCCCATCTCCATGACCTGTCCCGTGTTGAGATGCGCGCATACCGGATCGAGCCGTAATGCCTGAAGCGCGAGTGTCTTGTCCCTGGCGAAGCAGGCATCGACGGTCATCGTGTAGACCAATGCCCACGGCTCGACCAATCCCTGGACAACTCGCGGTAAGGGGCCAAAAGTGAGCGGAGTGAATCCATTTCGATCTGCCCGAACCGCCGTCTCCACCACGACCCCGTGAGCCAGGCCGGTAATCTGTCCCACATTGGGCAGATTCCCCACGTCGATAAACACCCGACCCTGGGAATGGGCGTCGATGATGTCTGCCGCCGCTTCCCTACTGCGCTGCAGATAGTGACTGGGGATCTCGCCCTCGATCATGTCGCGCAGTTCCTCGGCCGTTTGTGCAGCCCTTGCTTTGCGCTCGGCAATCGTTGTCCGCACCAGCTTGTACTTGCTCATGGTGTCCAGACTGGTAATGTACCAGGAGAAGAATTCGCAAGTGTGCCGGTCGCCCAGATAGGGGAGCACACCGGTCAGCTGGAAGAGCTCCGTCGCGACCTCCCGTTCGGCTCCAATCTCTCCTTCGTCGTTGAATGGCCGCTTGAGGTCGGTAAAGCTCTGCGTCTTGAGACGGGAAGCGAGGTCGGCAATAACATCGGTGGCGTGGGAGCGGGCCTGCGTCATCCAGAAGAAATGGTTCAACCCCCCATAGTGTACGGCGATAGCATCTTCACTCTCCAGCCCGTACAGGTCCTTGATGAACTCGAGGTTCTCAAAGAGTCCGTGGCACAACCCGACCACGGGTCCTTCATGCAGTCGCGCCAGCACGTCGGTCAGCATGGACAGTGGGTTGGTGTAGTTGAGGACAACGGCGCCACGCGCATAGCGATTGATGTCCTGGGCCAATGATGCGAACACATCAAAGTTGCGGATCAAGCGGGCCCAACCGGCAGGCCCGCTCGTGTCGCCGACGGTGTGATAGATGCCATACTGCTCGGGAATAGCCAGATCATGCGCCATGGCGTCGAGGCCGCCGGTGGTGATCGTGATAATGAAATAGTGGGCTCCGGCGAAAGCTTGCTCGCGCCGGTCGGTCGAAACAAATCGTGCCCGCACGCCCAACTTGGCGGCCAACTTGGTGCAGAACGCGGCGGTGAGATCGCTTGCTTCCTTGTTGATATCATAGAGCACAAACTCGGCGTCGCTCAGTGACGCGGTCAGCATCAGGTCCCGCGCGATTACGGGTGTCCAGAGGACACTACCGCCGCCAACGAGGACGATCTTGAGATTGCTCATCTGGGTGCCCTATCCATCCTTCCTGCCGGTTCCCTGAACTGCCGCGTGGCCCGCTCGCGGGCGTATCGACCGTAGGAGTATTCAGCCTCTGGAGCTTTCGGCGATTGGGCCGCGAGAGTACCCGTCGTTCACGCCCCATTGGCGGATCGATTTATATGTCGCCCGCGGTCAAACCTTAGCGGGCGGCATCTCGACCTCACAGTACCATGGCGTGAACCGCTAGTCGAGCCAAGCAGCTTGGTTACTCCGTCACACTCGTCCCTAACGACCCGCCTAACCTCCGCCTCACTCACGTATTGTCAGTTTTCATGCGCCCGGACTGTGCTCTCAGGTAACACA
>JAICHN010000134.1 GCA_025924845.1 Chloroflexota bacterium
GAGGGCACCCACGAGGGGTGCCCCTACGGGTGGGAGGAAACTTACACCAAGTGGTACTTGATCCGTAGGGGCGCACAGCGGTGCGTCCTCATCGACGGCGCGCCGGCCGTTGGCCTACCTACACGAGGAGCATCCAACCGGAAGATTCCGAGGTGATCCTACCAGGCCAGGTCGCCGCCAGGACCGTTCGCGAGGCAGTGTGCCCGATCAACTCCTCCGGCCGAACCGCCGCGAAACGGCGGGGCCGCCCTGCTCCTCCGTTTCGCGAGCGAGAGCGGCCCCCACGGCCGGCGGACTACACCACCCGCGGCTTGTACATCATCCCAGCTTCTGCAAATACCGGGCCCGTGCCTTGAGGCGTTCCCAGTAATTCGGAACCTTCTTCCCCTGGTCGCCCGCTTTGACATCCAGCTTATGGGCAGCCTTGGCCGCCTTTTTGGCTGCCCGCCCTTCTTTGCCCATCTTGCCGGTGGCATAAAGGCTGATAATGCGGGCTTTGCCCGCGTCGATCCCGTCGCTCAGGGACTTGCGTATCGCCTCTTCTCGGGTGCCCGGCCCCTTCGCTTCCTGAAGCCATGCGTCCAGATCGCCCCCGAAGTTCACCACTTCCCGCTTCAGGTTACGGATCAAGGTATCAAGGAGCTTCTTTCGACCGCCGGTTGCCAACTGGCTGAGCTGGGAGGTGTCGCCAACCACACTGGGATCGTTCATGCCGTTCCACAAGTTCTTGGAGGCGCTATCCATGTTGTCGATCAAAGTAATGCCCATACCGGCATCGGTCATCCAGTTACCGAAGTTGTACATGACCCGATCCGAGTTTTCGACGAAGAGATCCGCCGCGGTCAATTGACCGAGTTGGCGGACATACCCCGCGTCATCGAAAAGATTCCGGAACGCATTCGGCTTCGCGGTAGCTCCCCCGGACTTAGCATCCTTCGCGGCCAGGGCGCGGGCTGACTTTCCCGGGGCAACCGCCATGACCTGTATCTTGGGCAAACTCTTAAACTGGTCGGCCATGAAATACCGAGCTTTCTCGGCCGGTGTGTTCCCTTTCGTCTCCACGAGGTTGTTGTTGCCGTCAAGGTACGTGTACTCCGTTCTGGGCACAATCCAACCACCTTGCTGCTTGGCGTTGCCTAGCTTCTCCCAGCTGTCGTCGGATTTGCCGGCATCCATAATCAGATTCAAGAAGGTGCCCTTGGACGCGGTGCCGTCCCTGGTGGATATGGTGGGCGTGCCATGTACCTGCGCGTGCATCATGGAAGTCAGTTGCGTGATGCCGTACGGCGCATCCTCGGCCATCACCACCACCGGTGGTTCCGTGGCATCGTGAAAGAAGAGGACAGGCTGTCCACTGGTAATCGTGGTGATTCTCTGAGTGTTGTTCCAATTCAGGGTCGGCGTATTGCTGGGCCAGCGCTGCACCGTGACCGGCGCTCCGCCCGCCCCAGCCCTGGCGCGCCGTTGCACCGGCCGAGCGGCCATGGCGCCTTGGCTGGCCTCCGCTTGCTGCCGCAACAGCGCGTTCACCGCCGCGTTGCCCGCCGTGCGCTGTAACTGGAGGATCATGCTCTGAGTCGGAGTGAGGGC
Source organism: Chloroflexota bacterium (assembly GCA_025924845.1). The sequence continues at coordinate 1,591 of JAICHN010000134.1, forward strand.
CGCTGCCTGGCCGGCAGGCTGAGCCGGCGCGGCTTTTCGAGTCTGGACCGTTTGGGCTGGGCGCGATCTCCTGGCGGCTCGCGTATACGCTCGTGATACTCCCCTTTTAGTAACCCGCCCTTCCTTCTACGAGTGAGCCGGATTCGCGGCAACACGCCGGAAGCGTGGCGGCCACGGGACGTTACACACGCCATCATTCGCGTGCCCATATACGTTATGCGCCATTCCGAGCACATCGTTTATCCGCAGTATACAGGGACGAGCCGCCTCTGGGCCTCAGGGGAGGCACGGTTCACACACAGTTTCACGCACCTCTTCGGGGGTCCGCCCTGTTCGGCGCGTCCTGGTCGTCTGTCAACGGGCCCACTTTGCCCTGAACCGCGGGCTGGGCGAGTTGCTTTAATCTATGCCGCCCGTGGCCGCTGCTCGGTCCTTCTCCCGTAGCGCTCTCAACACGCGTTCGGGGGTCATCGGCTGCTCGCACACCCACACCCCTACCGCGTCATGGATGGCGGCTGCCACCGCCGCGGCGAAGGGGACCAGGGGCATTTCGGCGACGCCGCGCGCCCCGAAGGGGCCGTTGGGATCGGCCAGTTCGAGCAAGACCGGGAAAACCTCCGGAGGCATATCCATACTGGTGGGGAGCAGGTATGTGCTGAAGTGAGGGGTGAGCACCTGCCCCTCGCGCATCTGGAATTGCTCGGTCAGGGCGTAGCCCACGGCCTGAGCCAGGCACCCCTCAATCTGGCCCTCCACCTGTTGCGGATTGATCGCCTGCCCAACGTCATGCACGCTGATAATGCGGACAACCCTTACCTGCCCGGTCAGGGTGTTTACCTCCACCTCGACCGCCTGGGAGACGTAGCCGTAAGCGTAATTTGGGCGGCCGGCATGGGTGACGGGGTCGATTGCCGTGGTGGGGGGCGGCTTGTATTGCACGGTGGCCTGCTGCGGTCCCTCCCACGCGGCCATCGCCGCGGTCGCCGCGTCCTTCACGGCCCGGCCCGCCATCAAAGTCAGGCGCGAGGCGGAGGCGCTCCCCGCGTTCGGGGATTCACTGCTGTCGGCCGCGATGATCTCCACCAGTTCCAGCGGCACCTTCAGGGTCTCGGCCACGATCTGGCGCAGAATCAGATGCGCGCCCTGCCCTACGTCGGCGGCGCCCACGCGCACGATCACCCGCTCCACGCGCCGACTACCCACAACCTCGACCGTGGCGGTGGACTGCTCGGGGAAGCCGAAGGAGTAGCCTACATTCTTGATCCCGCCGGCGATCGCTATCCCTCGGCGTAGGTGCGGGGCCGGATGCACGCGCGGGCCACCGTAGTCGAAGCGTTCCTTTGCTTCCTCGATACAGCGTTCAAGCACCGGCAGCGCGCCCACGCCCGCCGGGAGGGGTTGGTTGGTCGGTTCGATGCTGCCCTCGCGATAGATGTTGCGCCGGCGCAGCTCGACCGGATCCATACGCAGGGCGTGCGCCAGCCTGGTAACCATGATCTCGGCCGCGAACTGGGCCTGGGGGGCGCCGAAGCCGCGGAAGGCGCCCGAAGGCACGTTGTTGGTGTAGACTACCGAGCCGTCCGCGCTGATGTTGGCAATCTCGTAGGTGCCGGTGGCGAAGAGCGTGGCGCTCTTGAGCACTTCGGCGCTGGTGGATGCATAGGCGCCGCCGTCCGCCAGCAGGGTTACCTCGGCGGCGACGATCCGCCCATCGCCCATGGCGCCCCAACGTGAGTGGATGCGGAAAGGATGGCGCTTGTGGTGAGCAATCATCGACTCCTCGCGGCTCCAGCGGATCGCCACGGCGCGGCCCAGTTTCCAGGCCGCCAGGGCCAGTAGATGCTGGACGGACAAATCCTCACGCCCCCCAAAGGCGCCCCCAATCGCCGCGTAGCGGATCACCACCCGCGCCTCGGGCAGCTTGAGCATGGCGGCGATCTGCCTCCGATCCTCATGCAGCCACTGGCCGGCCGTCTCCACCACCACCCGCCCCTGCTCGTCCACGAAGGCGATTCCCGCCTCCGGTTGCAGGTACGCATGTTCCTGCCAACTGGTCGTAAACTCCCCCTCCAGCACCAGATCGGCCTCGGTCAGGGCGCGCGCCGCGTCACCCTTCCGCAGCACCAGACGCTCCAGCAGGTTGCTCGAACGGTCGGCGTGGACCAGGGGCGCGTCGGGTTCAAGCGCCTTGCCGGGATCGGTCAGCGCCGGCAGATCCTCGTAGGCCACGCGAACCAGGGCGGCGCCCTCGGTCGCCGCAGCGTCCGTCTCCGCCACTACCACCGCTACCTTGTCACCCACGAAGCGGACTACATCGTCACACAGGACAGGCTGATCGGCCTCGATCAAGCCAAAGGCATTGTAGGGAACATCGGCGGCGGTGAGGACCGCTGTCACGCCGGGCACAGCCATGGCCGGACCAGGATCGATAGAGAGAATACGGGCATGGGGGCGGTTCGCGAATACCACCTTCAGGCGCCACATATCGGGGCGAATGAGGTCGCCGGGGTAGAGCGCGGCCCCGCTCACCTTGGCCGGGGCGTCCGGGCGAGCCGGCGAGGCGCCGATCATGCTCATGAGCTTGCCGCAGCCTGCACGGCATCGAAGATCTTTCTGTAACCCGTGCAGCGGCAGATATTTCCGCTAAGGGCCTCACGCATCTGTTCCAGATTGGGATGCGGTTGCTCGTCGAGCAGCTTGGCGCCGGCCATCACCATGCCGGGAATGCAGAAGCCGCATTGCACGGCGCCCCGATCGACGAACGCTTGCTGCAGTGGGTGCAAGGCGTCGCCGTCCGCCAGACCCTCGATGGTGGTCAGCATGGCGTTGTGAGCCTGCGGGGCCGGGACGAGGCACGACATCACGGCCTGATCATCCAGCCAGACGGTGCAGGCGCCGCACTCTCCCTCGGCGCAGCCCTCCTTGGCGCCGGTCAGTCCGGCATCCTCACGCAGGGCGTCGAGCAGCGTCTTGTGAGCGGCGCCGGTCAGTTCGTAGGGTTTGCCGTTAATCGTAGTACGTATCGTCCCTGCAAAGGGCACGCCCGTGCCGCCATGTCTCTCGCCGGCAAGCAGCACGGGCGCCGCGGGCAGCCCATCCGCCGCGGTCCCGGTCGCCAGGCGTTGCAGGGCATGGGCGAGCAGCAATTCCAGCGTGGCCAGACGGTACTCGGCCGAGGCGCGGAGGTCGCCTATCGCCGATACATCGGTACGGGCCAGCCGACCCGCCTCGGCGCACACGGCCGGATCGAGGCGCTTCCCCACCAGAAAAGCCTCGACCCTGGGCGCACGAACGATGGTAGGGGCCAGGCAGCCGAGGGCGACCCTCGCCTCGCGCACCAAATCGCCGTCAAAGCTCAGGACAATTGCCAGATTGATCACCGAGATGGCCTGAGCGCGGCGGAGGCCGAGCTTGAGAAAGATGCCGCGCCGACCGGGCACGAGCGCCTTGACGCGAATTTCCCGCACCAACTGATCGGGACGGAGCACGGTGCGCCGAAAGCCGGTATAAAAGTCGGCCAGGGCCACCACCTGCTCCCCGGCGTGGTCGGCCAGGACCAGATCGGCGCCGAGGGCGATCAGCGGGGTGATCGTGTCGTTGGCGGGCGAAGCGGTGACCAGATTCCCCGCCACGGTGGCGCGATTGCGGATCTGGGGCGCTCCCACCTCGACGCATGCCTGGACCAGAGGGAGCGCACTTTCGCGGCAGGCCCGAGAGGCCAACACGTCATTGTGCGTGGCCAAGCCGCCGAGCCGGATCTCAGCCGGATCGGCGGTCACATAGCGCAGTTCATGGACCTTGCTCAGATCGATGATGGTCGTGGTGGGATGCACTCCACGCAACCTCTCCACCAAGAGGTCGGTGCCGCCCGCCACCAGGCGTGCCTCCGCGCCGTGAACCCGCAACAGGTCCAACGCCTCGTGCAGCGTGATTGGCTGGAAATAGTGCTTCCACGGCATGAAAAAACTAACGCTCCCAGTGCGAAGGAGGAAAGGGCCGTTGCCCACGTGTGAAGAATACTACCAGGAAGCGGGGTACTTGCCTCGCTGGTCAGTTCTCACCCCCTACCGGCTACCTCCAGATCAGGGCGCACGTATGACCGTAAATCCGGTAGATGCTCCAGTTCAATGAGGCGGAGATCCCAGCGCAGATCTTCATAGCGAAACGATGTTGCGGGCATGAATGGTTCCGGTTGACTTTGGATCAGGAAGCGGACCCCGTGCGACGTGATGGCAGGTGTTTCCGATATGTTGCACCTGAGAACCTCGCCATGACTCACGTTGCGCATCCAGCGGTGCGGGCCGTGCGACTGAATATCCTCGACCCGCGCGAAGAAAGGGTTATCGACCAGATACCAGGGTCCCCGCGGGTCACGTGCCGCCAGCGCGGTATAGAAGCGGTACTGTCGTTTGTCCGGATACAGGCGCCGGCCGGTTGTCGTATCGGCAAGGATAGACTCCACGAGCAGAAGATACATCGCTTGATCGGTAACCCAGTAGACGCAGCCCGCTTCGTGCATTTCCCAGGTTGGCTCGACGATCGACAGCACCCGCCGCTCGCGTTCGAAGCCAAGCGGGAAGCGGTCCCTGGGGCAGTCGGCGTACCAGGTGCCGCCCTCAGTATCCCAATAGAACAGAAAGACATGTGTGCGGTCCGCGATGATCCAGAAATCAATGCGCCGTTTCTCAAGATGCTTGGCCTCCGGCATGAGCGGGCGCGGCGCGGACCACGTTGCCGGATCCAGCGACGCATTGGTCGCGTATACCGGTAGATAGGATCGGCGTCTCGGCGAGACGACCTGAAAGATCAGATACCACAGTGCATGCTCGGTGTGGTAGAAGACGAATGGCGCCGCGGGCTGCATGGCCGGGTCAAAGGGCAGCCGGTACGGTCGCTGCCGCGCGAATGCGGCGAGGTCCGGCGATCGCAGATAGCCAAGAGAGCGATCGCCCTGCGCGCCGATCCCGGTGTAGAAGAGATGCCAGGCTTCGTCGTAATAGACGATGGACGGATCTTTCACGGCGCGAGCGGCAAACGGGATCGATGGGTCGGGGGCCAACAGGTGCCCCCTGTCGTGCCAGGTCGGCCCGCCCATGGACATCGTGCTCCTCCCCGCTTAGGGCACCGAGGCGGCGCTAGGTGCGGACCGCCCGACCTGATCCACGGGCGGCGGAAGATACGGCCCCGCTCACCACATCCTCAGGGTTACCGGACCGATGAGACCCGAGGGGCGCATCGCTCCCTCGTAGCTGTTGGCCGATGAGTTGGTCACCTCGACCCGCAGGAGATTCCGCCCCGAGCGCCAGGCTTTGCTGCCCCGCGTGATCCGATAGGGCGCCCACAGTGCCGATCCCAGGCGGGCGCCGTTGACGATAACTACCGCGCTGTCCCCCACCACTCCCAGGTCGAGCTCGATGCGCTCGGGCGGCCTGGGTAAGGTGAGCTCGGTCTCATATACGAGCGTGCCGCTGAACAACTCCAGATCACGTTGAGTCGTCCAGTCGCCCGGGGCCGGTGCCGTAACGGCGCGCCCTTCCATATCCATTACGCGCCAGGGGCCAGGCACGGCGATTGGGATGGGCTCCGGGGTATCGGCTCCGTCGCCTGCCGCGACAGCGTCACCGTGCTGATCGGGCATCACGACAAGCACGCGGCTCTCTCGACGTTCAAGAGAGAGATAAACGGTAGGCCCGGCAGCTTCAACAGGCCGATCGGCTCGGTTGTCCAGCGGCATCACGATCTCGGCGTCGAACGTCTCGTTGTGCCACGGATCCCACCACCCCGGTCTGCCGATCGTCGCTACGCTCAGTGTGCCGGCGAGCGCCGTATCCCCTTCATTGAACAGCGCATAGAGATCCAGGCCCTCCTTGCGGACATGCATGACGCGCAGCCCGGGCGAGTTCGGCACTATGGAGAGGTCGGGAGGCACTGCTCGACGGACCGCCGCTACGAGGTCTATCTCCGATCCATTGTGGATGATCGTCCCTCCGTCTCTCCTGAACGCCTCCAGCCGTTCGATGCTTGTAGGTGAAAGAGCAACGGGGCCGTCAACAATCACCGCTCGATAGGATTGATCGCCGACCTGCAGGCGCCCATCCGCGACCAGTGCCTGCGCCGCCGCCGCGTCGTCGATATACAGGAAGTCGATCTGATGCTCATACAGCACACGTGCGGCAGCCCAGGGGAGCGCACGGCCTGTTCCAATAACGGCGACCTCACAGACGTGCTCACAATCAGTCAACAGCCACGAGAGCCGCCGGCAATAACGGAGTACTTCCTGGATATGCGGCCACCACACATTGTGGATGCCGACATCGGGCGCGCTTTCATAGGCCCGCCCTGCCCGTACCGAATAGAAGAAGGCGTGAGGAACGAGGAGGTTGGCGCCGCGCGCGAAGTGCCAGTCAACCAGCCACTTCGCTTCATCCAGACTGAGGTTCCAGCCGTAGGCTCCGAAGACCTCGGCCACGACACGCCGCCGCCCCCCGGCCCGTGCCGCGCTGGTCGCGGCCTTGGCCGTCACGCTCTCTGGGCCGACCATGCCGCTGTCGTCTCCCGGTTGCACCCATCGCCAGACCGTATCCTGCCCTGGCCAGTGGAACGGAGCCAGGGAGGTCATATCATTGCCGACCGCTGGATGCCCCGTGAGCGCCAAACCATGCCGCTCACACCAGGCCGCCTGGGCGCGGTAGAACACGCTGATCACGCGCTCATGTACCGCGCCCATATAGGTGTCACGGAAGCCGTCTGTGTCGGGCCCATAGTCTATCCACAATGCCGGCAGCCAGGCCAGCGTTTGCTCTTCCGTGCGCCCGAGTGCCTCGGCGAGCCGGCGCTCCAGGCCCGGTGAGTAGGGATACGCATCCGTGCGAGGGTCACGTCCCAGCGGTTCCGGCTCGTCGGTGAATAGGGCGGAGACGGTCTGCCCGAGATGCGCGCCAATGACACGGGCGTAGGCGTCGTGGGTCAGGCGCAGAAACGCGGCAACAGCCTCGGGGCACATCAGATCGGCCGCCGGAGGCGCCGTTGCAGTGCCGTCTTCATGCTCCGGAAAGACACCGCGGATCGTCCCCCCACTCGGTACGTCGAGGCAAGCCATGACGCGCCAGACACCAGGGCCCAGATCCAGCCGAATCAATCCCCGCGCGGTCGGGGTGAGCAGCTGGAGACTCTCCGGCCGCACCACTCTCTCCGCGAGCGGGGCGACGACGGCGCAAACGAAGCGGCTGACGAGGGAGCGACCCTCGGACGGACGCCAATAGCCCAGCCAGGGTCCATCTATGGTCCGCTGGACTACGATCAGCCCTCGCGCCGCATAGGCGGGATTGGCGGCGACGACCTGCCCACATGCCGAACCGGACGGATAGCCCCCTTCATCATAGAGAATGACTGTCATGCCGAGCACAGCGCACTCGTCGACTATACGCCGCACCAGACGGAAGTACGTCTCGGTCAGATAACCGACGCGGCGCGATAGGCCGACTCGCGGGTGGATGACCACGCCGCCCACGCCGCCCGCGTGAAACTCATGTAGCCGGCGGATCAACTCCGTGTCGTCCAGGTCGTCATTCCAGAACCAGAAGGGCATCACCCCGAACTCGGGCAACGCCTCGGCTGCCTGGGCCCGCACACGATCCAGTTCCGACGCCATCAGGCATCCCTTGCCTGCTGCCGGCGTAGATGGGCAGGCAGGAACCGGTCATTGTGGGCGATCAGAGCCTCCAACAGGCTCCTGGCCTCGCTCCCACTCAAGCGGTAGCTCAAAGGATCGTTTCGCAGGGCCTGCAAGGCCAGGTCGAAGCGCTGCTCCAGGGCCGCATCTACCACGAGTTCGTGTGTTGCCACGTGATTCTGTACCCAGGCCAGCACTCCGCGCGGTAGCGGCGGGGTCACGACCGGCGTGACTCCGTCGCGGTCGATCGTCGCCATACACTCGACGGCCACGCCGTCGGGAAGGCCCTGGACCTGACCCTGATTGGGGATATTTACCACGAACTCGCCCGGAGGTCCGGCTAATCCGGATGAAGGACGCTCCGCCCCGGACAGCGCCTCCACGATAGGCACGACCTGTTCGCCGGAGCGTGTGAGCTCGATCCGATCGCGTCCATCCAACTGGCGCAGAACGGCCTCGGTATCGGCGGCAAGATTGACCTCACGATGGCGGATCGTGGTGAGGACCACTCTGTAGCGATCGAACGCCTCGGCCGGCCCGCGCAGGTAGCCGGGGATGAACTCGCATACGTGCCGGTCGCCCGCCGCGGGAAACGTACCGTAGAGGTCGAGCAGGTCCATCTTGACGCGGAAATTGTCCTGCCCGGAGTTCCCGAGCGGGTCAGGCGTCGGCATGACGTGAGCGAGCCGCTCGCCCAACCGTGTCAAGGTCGCGCTGTCTGGGCTCACCAACCACGGAAAGTGATTGATCCCGCCACTCGCCACGTATCCAGACCCTCGTCGGAGCCGAGCAGCCGTCTAACCTTGCGCTGTACGGAGCGCAACTCGTGGCACAGGCCGATGGTCCGCACCGTGGTCGCCTTGGTAACGGCCCGGCACAACGTGCTCATCGAATTGGTGACGTTGATAAGCCAGGCATCGGGACAGTGCCGTTCCATTTGACGGGCAATATCCACGACCACCGGTACGTTGCGCAGGGTACGGGCGATACCACCCGGTCCAACCGCGTCGCCCACCGCTTGATAGATGCCGTAGGTCTCGGGGATCTCCAGGTCGCCGCGCATCGACCCCAGCCCCCCGGTGGTGATGCTCAAGATCACAAAGTCCGCGCCCTCGAGCGCCTCGGGTAGCGATGCGGTGTAGGTCACCTCCAGCGATGCCTGCTGATCGGCCACGTACATCCGACCCAGGCGTTGCAGTCGCTCGCCTGCGACCGGGTTGATATCCATCAGGCACACCGTTCCGCTGATTGCCGGGCTCAAGGCGAGATCGCCCAGCAAGGCCGGTCCCCACGAGTAGCTTCCGCCGCCGATAAAGGCCAGCTTCATTTCTCCACCTCCCTTGATCACCTACCCAATCGCCGCCGGCCCGAACCGCATCCTCTTGTGAAGCATGTGGTACACGGGCAAAACCTCCGGCGGACGATCGGCGCAACCGGCCTCCACATCCTACGAGGACTCCAGCCGTGTGGCGGCGACGGTATGATGTGCCACGGCCTCTTCGTCGAGCACAAAACCGAAGCCAGGGCGATCCGGCACTGCCACCCGCCCCTCGGCGTCGATCCAGAGCGACTCGACCAGCATGCAATCGCGCGTCCGCGCCGTGAAGCCGCTCGGTGGGTCGCGCGGGAATTCGAGCCAGGGGCAGTTTGGTACCGCGGCAGCCAGGTGAAGATTCGCCAGCAAGCCTATGCCGTTGCCCCACGTGTGCGGCACGATCAGCCGGTGCGCGGCCTCGGCCAATCCCGCC
>JAICHN010000135.1 GCA_025924845.1 Chloroflexota bacterium
CTGATCGGCACCTACGTGGTGGATATGACCGCGATGTTTTTCGGCATGCCGACGGCGCTCTTTCCCGCGCTAGCTCCCCACTATGGCGGCCCCGGCGTGCTGGGGCTGCTCTACGCGGCGCCCGCCGCGGGCTCCCTGATCGCGGGCCTAACCAGCGGCTGGGCCGGCCGCGTGCATCGGCACGGGCGGGCGGTCATTATCGCGGCGGCCGGATGGGGCGCGGCAATTGCCCTCTTTGGCCTGGTCAACTCGCTGCCCCTCGCGCTGTTCTTCCTGGCCCTGGCGGGCGCCGCCGACGAGGTCAGCGGTATTTTTCGGGGGACGATCTGGAACCAGACCATTCCCGACAACCTGCGAGGGCGCCTCGCCGCCATCGAGATGCTCAGTTATGCCAGCGGTCCCTCGCTGGGCAATCTGGAGTCCGGCACCGTGGCGTCCCTGGTGAGCGTGCGCGCCTCGGTGGTTTCGGGCGGCCTATTATGCGTGGTCGGCGTCGCCCTGCTCGCGGCGGCATTGCCGGCCTTCCGTGCCTACGACGGACGGGCCCACCAACCTTCCCCGATCGCCGACCCGCCGCCGGAGCGCTCCGCATCCGACGATCAGGAGCTTTTGGGAACCACGCCCCTGGGAAAGAGCGAGGATGAGGCATGATATGATCGCCGGGGATATCTTAGCCTGAATGAGACGCACCCGAGGAGGATTGCCGTGCCGCGCTACCAGCCCGTGGATGCGAGCGTGTCGCCCCGCTTCGTCGGCATCCGCACTTTCATGCGGTTGCCTCACGTGACCGACCTACAAGATGTGGATGTGGCGATTCTGGGCATCCCGTTCGATACCGGCGCCACCTACAGGGTGGGCGCCCGTTTCGGCCCGGCCGCCGTGCGTGAGGCGAGTGCTTTGCTCCGCCCCTATAATCCGGCCCAGGATGTGGCGATTTTCGATCACATCTCTGTGGTCGATGCCGGTGATGTCGCGGTGACGCCCGGCTTTATCGACGATGCGTATCAACGGATCACCAATCACCTTGAGCTTATGTTGCGGGCAGGGGTCGTCACCCTGGGGATCGGCGGCGACCACAGTATTACCCTGGCCGAGTTGCGGGCAGTGGCCGCCATACATGGGCCGGTCGGCCTGGCGCAGTATGACTCGCATGCCGACACCTGGGACCAGTATTGGGGCCATCAGTACACGCACGGCACGCCGATTCGCCGCGCCGTGGAGGAGGGGTTAATCGCGCCCGAGCGGTCGATCCAGGTTGGGCTACGGGGCGGCCTGTACGCCGTGGGCGATTACGCGCTGTCTACGGAACTGGGGCTCCAGATTGTCCCTGCTCTTGAGGTCCGTGAGCGTGGACTTTCCACCGTGGCGGCAATGGTGCGGGAGCGGCTGGGCAGTGGCCCCAGCTTCGTCACCTTCGATATCGATTTCCTGGATCCGGCCTATGCTCCCGGTACCGGCACCCCAGAGATCGGCGGCTTCACCACCTACGAAGCGCAGTACCTACTCCGTGCCCTGCATGGCGCACACATTGTCGCCGCCGATGTGGTGGAGGTGCTGCCCTCATTCGACCATGGCGCGGTCACGGCCCTGGCCGGCGCCAGCATGCTCTACGAGCTGCTCAGTTTGGCGGCGCGGCGGAGACGGTAACTGTAGGGGCGAGAAAATGATACTCCTGATCGGGAAGATCCTCTTCTCATTTCGGGGCCAGACGTGGAAAGATGCGCGAGAGCGGGGCGCTGAAGCCGGGAAGGATGGGTGATGACAGCACAGCCTCGCCCGACAGCTGGGCTACAAGCACGAGGAGATCGTTCCTTCGCCTATACTGATCAATGGTGCGGACCTGCCAATCTACGATCCAGTATTCCGCCACGCCGCGCCGCGAATACAACTTCAATTTGGCCTCGCGGTCACGCCGCTCGTTGAGCGCGCCCGGCGAAAGCACTTCGACCGCCAGTTCGGGAACGCCGTAGAACTTCCCCGCTTTGTCAAGAGCGTCGGCGAGCCGATCGGCGCTCGCCCACACCACGTCAGGGGCGACGTCATCGTCATCGGCAAAGATCACTCCCGGAGCAAGGCTTGCCTCCCCCAATCCGCCGGCAAGGCTCCACGCGTCGAGCAGGGCAAAAATCCGCCCACAGGTCGCCTGATGGTGCCAGTGCGGCTGCTTCGACACGTATAATTCTCCATCAATGATCTCATACCGCTTCTCGTCCTCAGGCATCACCTCAAGATCGGAGGAGGTCCAGCGAAGAGCCGCGGACGGCGGATTGCTCATCATGCATACTCCCTCCAGCCGGTTCGCCTGCCGGCGCCGGGTGGTGTTGTCATGGTACGCCGGATGCGCCTGGGCGGGAAGCGGCGAAGGCCGACTACGAGCGAACCGCCGCGAGGCGGACCGCGAGCGGAAGGGCCTCGTGACATTCATCTTCCCGGCGCATGGCTGGGTGAACCTCGATCCAGTAGCAGGAAGCAAGAAGGTGGTCACGCTAACCGAACATCAGTGATGCACGGCGCCGAGGGCGCCTACGCTGCGGCCCGATTGTCCGCTTCGACATAACGAAGGCCAAGCAGGCAGACCAAGCCGGCGGCCAGAATGACCGGTGGTAGGGTGAACCCCAAGGCGCTGGTCAGATGATGACCGAGCGCGTCGCCGCGGTCGTTGCCCAGCCGATCCGAAATCCCCCCAACCAGGCTGGGCGAGAAGGCATCGCCCAGCACATGAGCGACGACCAGAGAGAGCGCCACGGCCACGGCGCGCAGCCTGGGCGTCACCACGTCCTGCATCAGGGCGCTCATCGGTCCGTTGTAGGCTTGCAGGCAGACGCCGGCCAGGAAGAACAGGGGAACCAATACGGCCAGGCTATTGGCGAGCAGCGAGATGACGAGGAGCGGCGCACTGGCCAGAAAGGCGGCGCCGGTCACCAAGAGGCGCGCGGCAGGCAGACGAGGCAATAATTTATCGGCCAGTCGGCCACCGCCCAATGTACCGATGATCCCGGCCAGCACGAGCACGCCGCCGCTGATCAAGCCTGCCTTGCCTTCGGACAGCTGGAAGCGTCGCTGTAAAAGAGTGGGAAACCACAGCACCGCGGCGCCCAGTACGAAGAAGTTCAGGGTCTGAGCGATCAGGGCAACGCGCATGGTAGGGATGCGTAGAATCTGCCGCGCCGCCCGCAAAAAGGGGATAGCCCGCGCATCGGCGGGCGGCGGTATCGGCGCCTGGTCTCCACCTCGGCGCGGCTCGCGCATCCGATAGGCGAGGACGGTACAGACGGCGCCGGGGATAGCGGTGAAATAGAAGGCCCATCTCCAACCCAGAGCGCCCGCGATCAGGCCGCCCATGGCAAAGCCCACCGCAACACCCAGGCTGGCCCCCACATTCCACAGACCCAGCATCCAGGCACGCCGCTCCTTGGGGAAATAGTCGACCAGCAACGACGTGCCGGCCGGGTAGTAACCGGCCTCGCCCACGCCGACCGCCGCGCGTGCCGCGAACAGGGTGGCAAAGTTGCCGGCGGCGCCGGTGAAGAGGGTGGCCAGACTCCACAGCCCCACCCCCACCGCCACCACGTTCTTGCGGATGCCCCGATCCGCCCACACACCAAAGGGCAGGGCGGCCACGGCGTAGACGAGGGTAAAGGCGGTGGCAAGCAGGCCGGCCTGGAAGTCGCTGATCCGAAACTCCTTCTGGATGCTCGAAAGCACCGAAGGCAAAATGAACCGATCCATATAGTTCAGAAAATTGATCGCGAACATGATCCAGAGCACCTGCGCGGCATGGGAGCGCGCGCGGCTCAGCGGGGGGACTTCTTCGGCGGTAATGGCCAGATCCATCAACTATCCTTCACGATCCGCGAAGTGTTCTGTAACGGCCGCGGCCGCCGCTTACCAGAGATTCCTGAACTATTTTGCGGCCAGGGCCGCCTCCGCCCGTCGCGACAGCGCGAAACAGGCGTCCTGAAGACGCGCCGTGAAGTGGGCGGCATTCTCGTCCGGCGTCGGGCGGAGTGCCGCCCCAAAAGCAATCGCCACCGGACGCCTCTTGAGAATCACGGGCACGCCGCCGATCACGCGGCCTTTGAATCCCGCGGGTGGATGGGGCGGCACAACTGCCTCGGTGCCGGCGAGGCCGAACGGCACCACCGGCAGCTCCAGGTTCGCCGCCAGATAGGCCAGACCCGGCTTAAAGGAGGCGCTGGGGTCGCCGCGCCGCTCATCCGCTGGGTCGGTGTGGTGGCCTTGAGGGAAAATGAGGATGGCGTTCCCGGCGTCCGCCACCTCGGCCAGGCGGCGCAGGCTTTCCTCCTGGCCGCCATATTGGCGCAGAGGGAACAGGCCGAAACCCACGGTAACCAGCTTGCCGAGTATGCCGGCTCTCCCCACGATTACCGATGAGGCGGCGATGGCCAGATGATCGGCCTCCTTGCGTGATAACACCTCACGCAGGGCGCGCTGGATCGTCGGTACGTCCGCGAAGCTACGGTGCGTGCCGGCCAGAATGGCGCCGCGCCGTAAGACGGCCAGGTGTTCCGTGCCTTCGACGATCACGCGCGGCACAGCGCCTCGGTGCAGCCAGTCGATCGGGAAGCGGAGCCGGCGCAGAAACCGGCCTCGTGTATAGAGCCAGAGCGGCGGCAACCAAGTAGTCGCCTCCTCGGCGCGCTTGAGGCGCTCCTCCCCGGCCAAGTCCGTCGAGGCCCCTGGCTCGGCGCCGCCGTCAAGGGCGGAGACGGCCTCACGCAGCGCGGCGATGGTCATCGTGGTGTCGATCGTGCCTTCCGGGACTACAATGCCGGTTCGCGTTTCGATCTCCACGGCCAGGCCGGCGACCGCCAGGCTATCCAGCCCCAGTTCGGCCAGCGTCTGCCCGTCGCGCGCGTCCGGATTTCCGGCCACCGAACGGACAGCCTGGGCCACCGGATCGTCGGCTGCATTGGCCGCGTTGACGCGCGTGGCCTGATTCACCGTGCCTCGCACCTGGTCGGGAGGAGGAATCAGCCTCCGCTTAATCTTCAACGTGGAGGTGCGGGGGAAATCCTCCTCGGGCCACCAGGAGGCAGTCGCCACCCGCTGGTGCGCGGCCCATCTGCCGTTGGCCGTGGAGACGATCGACGGCAGCAGCGACGCGTCGGGCGCTCCGGCGGGCAACAGGTAGGCATGCAGTACAGCGCCTCCCTGGGGCGTTGGGCCGAGGATCACCACGGCATCGCGCACCGATTCGACGCGGCGCAACTGATCCTCCACATCGTCGGGCCAGACGTTCATGCCGGAAGGGAGGACCAGCAGTTCTTGAGCACGACCCATGATCTTAATGTTGCCCCGAGCATCCTGCTCGACCAGATCGCCCGTGGCGTAAAAGCCGTCCGGGTCGATCACGGCGGCGGTGCGCTGTGGATCGTCCCAATAGCCGCGCATCACGTTGGGACCGCGCGCCAGCAATTGACCGCTCTCGTCGATGCGCACCTCGACATTGGGCAGAGGCTTCCCCACGGTACCGTAGGGAGCCGCGCCGTCCTCTGTTCCGCAAGCGATGATGGGCGAGCACTCGCTGGCCCCATACCCTTGCAGCGTCCTCACCCCCAGGCGCTCCCAAAAGCGCTGCAAGGCGGGGTCGAGCGCCGCGCCGCCGCCGGCCACCACGCGCAGTCGCCCACCCAGCTTACGGAGGATCGGCCAAAAGAGCACTCGGCGCGCGCCCATCGGCAGACGATCCGCGAACGCCATCAACTTCGCGAAACGCTTGGCGCCCAGCAGCTTCGTCAAGCGCTGCTCGGCCGCGGCGCCCATGAGGGCCAGCACCTGCGGCACCACGATCATGTGGCTTACCCGTTGGCTCTTGAGCACGCGCACGATGTCCGGCCCCTTGCGCGAGGGGATGTACTGCACAGCGGCGCCCATGATCAGCGGGTAGAGCATACCGCAGGTCAACTCGAAGAGGTGCGAGAGCGGCAGGATGCTCGCGAAGACGGCACCCGGCCCGATGCCCACCACGCCGGGCAGCACCTCCCCTTGCGAGAGCAGGTTGCGATGGGTAATCGTGCAACCTTTGGGCGCTCCGGTGGTGCCGGAGGTGAAGTAGATGGCCGCCACGCGTTCGCCGTCCGCTGGCAATACGGGCGCCGCTTGGCGTGGCGGCGCCGGTTTCGGGTCCCACCATTCCGCCAGGCCGTGGTCGGGCGCCCAGTTCGGGGTCTGGCCGTAGCCGGTAATCACCAGGACGGGACGCACGGCGCGCAGGATAGCGCGGGCCGCCTCAAGGTTCATCTCACGGTCGAAAGGCACCACGATCGCCCCGAGCCGCCAGATCGCGGTGAAAAGGGCGGGGGTACGCCAGCCATTGGGTACCCAGATCACGACCCGGTCACCTTCTTTGACCCCGCGCACAGCCAGATCGGCGGCCAGCGCTTCCACGCGGGCGGCAAACGCGCTGCCGGCCAGGGTGACCCAACGAAGCCGTTCCTGGCCTCCTACCATGGGTGCCGTGGGGAGCCGCGCGCAGCGACCCAGGATGGCGCCGGCAAGATCTTCTGGCCGCTCAGCCGTTCCCGTCGCGGCGATCCGCGGCTCTACGCCGCGTGATGCAACAGTGTTCGATGCCAAGGAGGCTGCCCTCTTCCACTAGATTATGTCCCGAGCGGTACGGGTGTGCCGCGTCAGTCGCTATAATGACGTGCCTGTCGCTGCCGGGAACCGCGGAAACACTGTACGAAACTGCCGTGTGGTCGAGTCAACGCGGCATGGGCCGCCCCTACTGTAGGGGATAGGCCAAAGAAGAGCAATACATCCCGTGAAGGATGCGTCGCGATTCGCTCTAGCCGGCGCCGGCCGGCCGGCCGGGCGTGCTCCAGGCGGAGGTGCGCATCCACTGCTCCAGATCGCCGGGCGACACCGGCTTGCTCATAAAGAAGCCCTGGCCCGTGTCGCAGTTCAGGTCCGCCAGCCGCGACATCGTAGCCTGATCCTCGATGCCCTCGGCCACCACCGCCAGGCCCAGATTGTGGCTCAACTCGATCACTGATCGCACAATCGCATCATCCTGCAAGCCTGGTGTCATGCCGAGCACGAACGATTTGTCGATCTTGATTGTATGCACCGGCAGGTTCTTGAGATAGGCCAGGGACGAGAAGCCGGTACCAAAGTCGTCGATCGCCAGGCGCACCCCCATTCCATGCAGTTCGTTGAGCACGGCCAGGGCATGGGCCGGGTCGGTCATCAGGGCTTCCTCGGTGATCTCGAGCGTGAGCTGCTCGGCCGCCACCCCATGCTCCACCAGGGCTGTCGCCACCTTGCCCGGAAGCTGACCATCCTGCAAGGTACTTGCCGAGATATTGACCGCTACGCGCAGGGCAAGGCCTCCCTCGTGCCAGGCTCGACATTGCCGTAGGGCGGTGTGGAGAACCCATTGGGTCAGCGCGTCCAGCACGCCGATCCGCTCCGCCAGGGGCAGGATGCGTGCCGGTGGAATCAGGCCGTGGCGTGGATGGTTCCAGCGGAGCAGGGCTTCCACGGCGGTGACGCGCCCTCCCTCCAGTTCAACCAATGGTTGATATTGGAGGAACAATCCGTTACCGGCCAGCGCCTGGCGAAACTCTTGCGGCAACGCCAGGTGGTCCGGACTGTGCTGATCAACGTCGGCGTCATACACGGCATAGCCGCATCCTGCCCCCTTTGCCACATACATCGCGACATCGGCATAGACCAAAAGAGTCGCCGCGTCCGTCGCGTGCAAGGGATAGTAGGCAATGCCGATGCTGGCCGCGACGTCGGGATGGTGCCCATCGAGGTCCAGCGGCTGCTCCAGCACCTGTCGGATGCGCAGCGCGGTACCCGCCGCGAAGTCACCGGCCGCCCCCGGCAGGATGATCGCGAACTCGTCGCCACCCAGTCTGGCCACTGTATCCGACTCGCGCAGTTCACCGTAAATCCGCGTCGCTACCTCTTGAAGCAGGCGATCACCGCGTTGGTGCCCTAAAGTATCGTTCACCTCCTTGAACCGATCCAGATCCAGGAGGCAGAGGGCAAACGAAGATCGCTCCCGCTGGGCTGTGAGGACGGCCTGTTCGAGCCGGTCGAGGAGAAGGGCCCGATTTGGCAGCCCGGTCAGCATATCGTGCAGCGCTTGATGACTGAGCCGTTCCTGGACCAGTTGCAACTGGGTAATGTCGCGCGAGATGCCGACCAAGCCGACCACCTGGCCGGCTCGCACGATAGGCGCCTTGGTGGATTGAATCCAGAGCGGCCGACCGAACTGCGCCGTCTGGTCTTCAATTCGGCCGACGATCGGTTGGCCCGTACACATCGCCAACTGTTCCTCATCAAAGATGATCTGAGCGAAATCCCGGGGATACAGGTCAAAATCGGTCTTGCCGATCAGATCGGATGGACTGGCGAAGCCGCCATGCACGGCATGGGCGCGATTAGCCCGCGTAAAGCGCGAAGCACGATCCTTCGTGTAAATCAGATCGGGCATGCTGTCCATGAGCGTTTGCAAGAGGGCACGCTCGTCCCTCAACTCCTCGTCAATCCGGGTGGTGGCGGTTCGGTCAATTATGGCGGTCAATAACCGGATTTCCCGGCGTGAAGCACCGTGCAGCGGTATGGTGCGCGCTTCCACCCAACGCTGCTCACCGTCCGCCCGCAGCAGGATCAACCGCCCACTCAAGCGCTCGAACGGAGTGGTCGGTAGCTCAGCGGCGGAGGGCGGACCGTCGGCGGGATCGGGCCGGAGCAGTTCGGCGGCTGCACGGCCTCGGATCAACGCCGCCGTCTCGCCAAACAGGTCCTCGGCCGCGCGATTGGCGTAGACTAATCGCGCGGCCTCGTCCCAGATCACGACCGCCACGGGCAACGGTCCATACGCTTCGTAGCGCCTGAGTCCCGCTCGACCAGATCGCTCGCGCTTCGAGGCGGAGTTCGGCCGGTCGGCAACGCTTGACATTGCGACTGCCCTTCTACCGGATAGTTCGGTGTGCAAGAGCGCTTCGCACCGCGCGAGAGCCCTGACTAAATGAGATCCAGGACCAATCGATCTGCGCCGGAACGAGATCGCACGTCTCCAACAGAGTTCGGCAAAAGTGAGGAGAACTGTAGAGCAGTTCTGTCGCCCAACGCCGCGGAAGACCGCTCACGGCGGTGCTTCGATTGTACAGCGTATGGCAACCCCATCCGTCCCGCCGGTCCATGATAGGATAGAGGACGGGCTTTACGGCATAGCGGGGGTGTGAGGAAGGCGAGCATGACGGAGCACGGTTCACAGGACACTTTGATTCCGGCACGGGTAGAGCCGGCTTCACCCTGGCATATCCACCGACGCCCCGGTTCCGACCTTCCCGCTGATACGGCAGCCTGTCGCCTGGCATTGCGTCAGGGAAATCTGGCCGAGTCCCTCCTGCGCGGCGGAGCCGATCCGGCCCTGCGGGAGGGCGGCGTGCCGCTGACGTACGACGACCTGCGTGTACGCGCGTCGCGGGTCGCCGCCGGACTTCATGCCCTGGGCGTTCGGCCGGGAGCGCGGATCTCCCTCTACGCCGCGAACTCATTGCAGTGGGTACTTGCCTACCTGGGCGCGCAGCGAGTCGGCGCCGTGGTCAATCCCTGCAATCCGGCCTATCGGCAGGCCGAACTGGAACATATTCTGGCTAACTGTCGCCCAACCCTGGTACTGACCGATCGGGAGCGGCTGCCTTTGGCGGAGGCGACGCGTGCCCAGGCGCCATCGATCGAACGGATAGTAAATATCGAGGATCTACCGGAGGGCGATGACGCGCCGCCTCAACCGATCCTCGACGCCAAGAGTCCGGACCTGATCATCTATACCTCCGGCACCACCGGCAGGCCCAAGGGAGCGCTGCTGGATCATGGCAACCTGCTCGCCCAGGCCCGCGGCGTAATTGAGGCGTGGCGGTGGACCGCGGCGGATCGCCTGGTGCTGGCCCTCCCCCTATTCCACGTCCATGGACTGGCAATCGGCCTGCACGGCACGCTTCTGAGCGGCGCCTCCGCGACGCTCATCCGCTTTTCACCCGAGCAGGTGGTGAGCGAACTGCTTGCGGGCGGCACCATGTTCTTCGGCGTCCCGGCCATGTATCAAAGGTTAGTGGAGTATCTGGAGGAGCATCCAGCCGATCTTTCGGGCGTACGCCTCTTCGTCTCGGGATCGGCGCCGCTGCCGCCCGCGCTGTTCGAGCGTGCCCAGCGCGTGCTTGGGCAGCCGGTACTCGAACGTTATGGGATCACGGAGGGCGGCATTGCGGTCTCCAATCCCTACGACGGCCCGCGTCAAGCCGGACGAGTAGGCTATCCACTGCCCGGCGTGGAAGTAAGGCTGGGCGACCAAGGCGAGGTGTTGTTGAGCGGGGGACAGGTGTTCTCGGGCTATCTGGACAATCCGGCCGCGAGCGACGATGCCCTAAAGGGCGGCATGCTGCACACCGGGGACGTGGGAGAAATAGGTGATGACGGCAGCCTGGCCATTCGCGGCCGAATCAAGGAGATGATCATTTCCGGGGGGTTCAACGTCTATCCGCGCGAGGTGGAATTGGTTCTGGAGACGCATCCCGCCGTGGCGGAGGTAGCGGTGGCGGGGATCACCTCCGAGCGCTGGGGCGAGGAAGTCGCCGCCTACGTCGTCGCTTCGACTCCTATGGAGAGCGCTGAGCTGATCGCCTACGCGCGGGAGCGGCTGGCTCCCTACAAATGTCCCCGGCACGTCGTGTTCGTGCAGACGCTGCCTCGCAACGCGATGGGGAAGATACAGCGATCGGCGCTGGCGCACGGATGACCTATATTGAACCACGTCGTTCGAGCAACCAGTAGCGGGCCGGTACGTAACCGCGGAGCGTGGCCAGATAGGCACGGTCCATGCGAAAGGGGGCGGGCTCGGCTGTCGTCGTCATCGGCGCCGCACCTCCTGCTCGCTTCGCTCCGCCTCGCAGCGTTGCTGGCGTTTCACAGCGTTTGACGCTAGCCCTATCCGGCGACACGCGGACACAGGCGCGCCGTTTC
>JAICHN010000136.1 GCA_025924845.1 Chloroflexota bacterium
GGCGGCCTCACTGGTCTTTGCCAGCCCGGACAGCGCAAAGCCGATGGTGAGAAAGGCGAGACCGCCCAGCAGGGCCAGCAGCACGAACGTGATGATGCTCCCTACGATCTCCACCTGGAACACCAAGGTGGCCACCACCGTGAGCACGGCAACCTGTACCAACACCACAAACAATTGGCTCAGCACGTTGGCCAGCACGAACTCCAGGGTGGTCAGCGGCGTAGCGCGCAGACGCTTGAGGATCTTCTGCTCGCAATAGCCCACCAGGCGGCTGGAAATCCCCAACACGCCGCCCGTCATAATCGACATCGCGATGATCCCGGGTGCTAGAAAGTCGATGTAGCTATTGTTGACGGCGGCGATACCCTGGCTGCGCAGCGCCACCAGTTGCGGGCTATGGGTAAAGCTGTGATTCACACTCTGCACGACCTGCTGCACCAGCGAGACGACGACGCCGCTCTGGCTGAGGTTGGTGTTGTCATAAAACATGGTTACGGTAAGCTTGTGGCCGGCTCGCGGCACGCCGGCGGGCACGACCAGTACGGCGTCGCGGTCGCCGTTTTTCAGGGCGTGCCGTTCCTCGGCTTCTGTGCCGTCGTGGAGCTTCACTCCTTTGATACTCTGCAAGGCGTGGCGCGTGGCATCGGCCACTGGTCCCTTCCCCACCACGCCTACCGTGGCACTGAAATTGTCGCCGTTGCCGAGCACCACCGAGAGCAGGCCCAGGATGATGATCGGGAACAACAGGGTCCAGAATAGCGCCTGACGGGCGCGAAAGGTCATCAGGGTTTGGGCCCTGGTCATGATGAGCAGCCGTTTCATGCGCGTAGACTCCTTCCGGTCAGGGCGATGAAGACGTCCTCCAGATTGCCCTGGCGCACGTTCAGATTGCGGATCTCCAGATTGAGCGAGGCGGCCAGCCCCAACAGCGGCACCAGCGTATCGGCGGTATCCGTCGTATGAAGCTCGAATCCCTCGTCGTCCAGCCGCACGTCCTGGACGGCGGGGAGGCGTCGCAGTGCATCGAGCGGGATCGGCGTGTTGGTCAAGCCGCTGATCACGGGCGGCGAGTTCAGTTGCGCGATCAATTCGCGCGGCGAATCGAGCGCCAGGACTTCGCCATGGTCCATGATGGCGATACGGTCGCAAAGTATTTCGGCCTCTTCCATATAGTGCGTGGTCAATACCACTGTTTGGCCCTGCGCGTTTATGCCGCGTACCAGATCCCAAAGGTTGCGCCGCGCCTGCGGATCCAGCCCGGTGGTCGGCTCGTCCAGGAATACGACGCGCGGTTTGTTGACCAGGGTAAGCGCGATGGAGAGCCGTTGCTGCTGGCCGCCGGAAAGTTCTTGCACGCGGCTATTCCGCTTCTCGATCAGGTTGACCTGTGCAAGCAGTTGATCCAGCTCCCGATCGTTCATCCCATGATCGTAAAAGCCGGCGAACAGCTGGAGCAGCTCGAAGTTCGTGAGGCCCGTGAAAAGCGCCGTGCTTTGCAGCTGCACCCCGATAATCTGCTTGAGCCTGGCGGTCTGGCGCACGGCGTCGATCCCGTCTACCTGAATGGTCCCGGCATCGGGTTTCCGCAATCCCTCGATCATCTCGAGCGTGGTGGTCTTTCCCGCCCCATTCGGACCGAGGATGCCGAAAACCTCCCCGCGCCGTATTTCCAGATCAACGTTCTTGACCGCCGTGAGCTTGCCATAGCTTTTGCGCAGTCCCTCCACGGCGATCACCGCTTGCCCGTTCCGAACCGGCGCCGCGATAGTCATAATCCTTCACTCCCGCGTCGTGCATCTCCGTTACCTCTCATGACCCCGTTATCATAGGACACAGGCAGTTTGACGGGCAGTATCGAAAGTCACGACGGCCCAGTACTTTCGTTGGGTGTTTGCCGAGGGGCTACCTGACCGGACGCCTCGTCAACGGCGCGGGCGGTGGACCTTGGTAAGGGAGAGCAACATGACGGAGAATTATCAACGGCAGTTGGTCAAGCTGCACCGACAGGAAGACGTGCTGCAGTTTACCGAGTTTACCAATGAGACAGCTCTTGCCCTGGGTCTCGCCCTGGTGGAGACGGCGCGCGGCGAGGGGAAGTCGGTGACGATCGATATTTGTCGGAACGGTCAGCAACTCTTTCACTGCGCCTTGCCCGGTACCTCGGCGGACAACGACGAATGGATCAAACGGAAGAATCGCGTGGTTAACCGGTTCGGCCATAGTTCGTTCTTCATGGGTATCTACTATAAGAGCAAGGATTCGACCATTCAGGAGAGCGCGCATCTGGATCCCAGTCGCTTCGCCCCCCACGGCGGCGCCTTTCCGATCACGGTTCGCAACGTCGGACTGGTCGGCACCGTTACCGTATCCGGCCTGCCCCAGGAGGAAGACCATGACCTGGTGGTCCGCGTGCTCAGCGAGCATCTTGGCGTGCGATGGTAACCGGCGCTGCTTGCCCCCTCTCGTTCGTGCCGGCTATGCTCAAATCATGAGTACCAGTCTGCCCCCGCCGCCCGATCCCGGCCTCCCGGACCATCCGGAACCATTGCCGCCCGTCCGAGGGCGCGGGTTTCTGGCTGAGCGCCTGCTGAGCATTAATAGCGTGGTCAGCATGATCATGCTGACCTGGAGCGTCGCGGTGTTGCGCCGCCCATCCCTGCTCCGCGCCGTTCTGGGCGTGGCACGGCGGTCCATGCCCTGGTTGCTCGGAGGGCGCCGGCCCCGCGAACCGAGAGGAGAACCGTAGAGACCATGGCCGAGATGAGCAAATGGGAGCGCCTTGAGGCCGCCGTACACCACCAACCCACCGATCGCCTACCCTGGGCGCTCTGGCGCCACTTCTACGACCGCGAAACCTCGGCGGCCGACCTGGCAAGCGCTATGCTGGACTGGCAGACGCGTAACGACTTTGACTTCCTGAAGGTCAACCCCAGGGCTCAATACCACGCGGAGGTATGGGGCTGCCGTTACCGCTACTCTGGGCAACCCTATGTGAAGCCCACGGCGGAGCACGTGGTGGTGAAGTCCGCCGAGGACTGGGCGCGCATCGAAGTCTTTCCTCCTACCGTCGCTCCGCTTGAAGAACAGCTTCGTGCCGTCTCGGCCATCGGGCGAGGGCTGCACGGCGCCGTACCTTTCGTGGAGACCGTCTTTACGCCGCTCAACATCTGCACCTATCTCTGCGGCGACCCCGAGACGCTCCGTACGCACCTCCGTGAACACCCGGCAGAGTTGCACCGCGCCTTGCGCGCCGTCACCGACACCTTTGTGCCTTTCGTCTATGAACTGCTGAACGCAGGGGCGAGCGGTATCTTTCTCGCCGGCGGCATCACGATGAGCCGGGAGCTTTTGACCGAGGATGAGTACGCCGTTTTTGGCCGCCCCTACGACCTACAAGTGTTGGCGGCGGCGGCCGAGGCCCGCCTCAATGTCTTGCATGTCTGCCGGAGTCAAAATATGCTGCGCGCCCTGTTGGACTACCCCGTCCAGGTGCTCAACTGGGCCGTGGGCGAGGAAGGCAATCCTGGCCTGGGTGAGATCGCCGATGCGGTGAGCGATCGGGCCGTCGCGGGCGGACTGTCCAATCAAGCCCTTACCGCTGCCGACGAACGGTTGGCGCTGACGGAGATTGCCGCCGCCTCCGACCAAGCACGGGATCGGGGCCTGATCCTCGCCGGCAACTGTTCTATTCCCGTGCAATCCTCGCAGGCGGTGATCGATGCGATCCACCGCCGGCTCACGGCATGAGTTTGCAGGCGGCCCGCCTGGAGGGGCGTGCCGCCGAGACGGCGCGCGCCGCGACTCGCGAATCACTGCCCTGCGACCGCTGCCTTACCCGGTCTGGCCGTCCGCTTGATGCTCAGGCGGTTTCGCTGAACGAAGCTGAGTGGCGGGCCGCCGCTCCCGGCCTGGTATGGGGCGGCGATGAGCCGTGGTCCTGGTTCCGGGTCTGGTTCCAGGTTCCTTCGGCCTGGGCCGGGGATCGGGTGCGCCTCACCTTGCCGTTTGGCGGACAGGGCATGGCCTATCTCGATGGTGTCCCCTGGCAGGGCCGTGACGAGCATCATGCCGATACCACGCTTCCGGCATCGGTATGCGACGGCCAACCTCATCTATTGGCCGTGGAATGCTACGCGGCGGGTAGCACGACCCAGATTCGCCGCTCCCACGAGCGCTTCACGATTGGCGAGTGTCGCCTGGAACGGATCGACGCCGAGGTCGAGGGTTTGGCCTACGACCTGCGGGTCGGGGTCGAGGCGCTCAAGGTGCTCCCCGTGGCCGGCCCAGAGTACGCGCCGCTGCTCAACCTGCTGCTCAAAGCCGAGCAACTAGTCGACCGGTTGGATCCGGCCTGCGATGCCTTTGTCGTCTCCGTACGGGAGGCGCGCGCCTTGCTTCGCGACGGCCTGGCCGCTCTCGCCGCGGCAGCCGCGCCGGGCCGCGGGAAGATCACGGCGGTGGGACACGCGCACATCGACAGTGCGTGGCTGTGGCCGCTCGAACAGACCAGACGGAAAACGGCTCGCAGTTGGTCCACCGTCTTGCGTTTAATGGAACGCTATCCGAACTTCCATTTCCTGTGCAGCCAACCACAGCAATACCGCTGGCTGGAGGAGGACGAGCCGGAGTTGTATCGCCGCATCGTGGACCGCGTGAAAGAGGGGCGCTGGGAGCCGGCCGGTGCCATGTGGGTTGAGCCGGACGCCAATCTCACCTCCGGCGTGTCGCTGGTCCGGCAGTTTCTCTACGGTCAACGGTATCTGGAGGAGCACTTTGGGCGACGCTGCGCCATCCTTTGGCTGCCGGACGCCTTTGGTTACTCCGCCGCTTTGCCGCAACTGATGCGCGGCGCGGGCGTGCATACCTTCGTCACCACCAAGTTGAGCTGGAGCACCGCTAACCGCTATCCCCACGATACCTTCCGTTGGCGAGGATTGGATGGAACCGAGGTACTCAGCTACTTCATCACCGGCTCGAAACACTGGGAGGCACAGGACTGGATCCGTGCTCCGGGCCTCGAACCGATGGGCCAGAGTACCTACAGCGGAGACTTTAGCCTGAAAGAGATCGTCGGCAGCTATGTGCGGTATGGCGACAAGGCGATAAACAGCCATACCCTCTATGCTTTCGGCTGGGGCGATGGCGGCGGCGGCCCCACCGAGCGGATGCTGGAGTTCGCCGACCGCCTGGCCGACTATCCTGGAATTCCCATGGTGACCCAGGGCAACGCCGAGCAGTTCCTGGATGCGCTGCGTGAGCGGGTATGGGACGACCCTAATATGGCGGTGTGGGACGGCGAACTCTATCTGGAATATCATCGCGGTACCTATACCAGCCAGGCAGGCGTGAAATGGGATAACCGACGATCGGAGTTGCTGCTCCGGGAGGCGGAGTTGTGGTACTCATGGGCGTTGGTCCTGGGTGGGGCGGACGATGCCTGGCGGGCCACGCTTACGCGGGCCTGGGAACTGGTGTTGCTCAACCAGTTCCACGACATCCTCCCCGGCTCCTCGATCGGCGAGGTGTATCAGGATCAGCGCCGTCAACACGCGGCGATGCGCGAGGAGGTGGGCGCGATCCTGGCCCAGGCTCAGCAGGGCGTAGCCGCCGCCATCGGCGTCAGTGGTCCGGCCCTCGCTCTCTTTCATGCCTTGCCGTGGCCGCGCCAGGGAACAGTGGCCGTGGAACTACCGGCGGCGGTGCAGGACGACGATCAGCTGCTGGATGCCGATGGGGCGTCCCTGCCTACCCAAATCGTGGACGAGCTTGGCGGGGCGCGCCGTACCCTGGTCGGCGGGATCAGTCTGCCCGCGCTGGGCTATACGACGCTCTTGCTGGGGAACGGGGCGCCGCTCCTCGACGCCGGACAGTTGCACGTGGAAGATCGCCTGCTTGAAAACCGCCTGGTACGCTTGACCCTGGACGAGCGCGGTGACTTCGCCTCCCTATATGACAAGAGGCACGGGCGTGAGGTGTTGGCTCCCGCCGGCGCAGGCAACCGGCTTCGGGCATTCGAGGATAAACCACTCAATTACGACGCCTGGGACATCGACCCATTCTATATCGAGAAGGGCCGCGATATTGAGGAGATCACGTCCTGGACCGTGGTCGAGCGCGGTCCCCTGCGGGCCGGCATCGAGATCTCGCGCCGCTTCAATCGGTCGATCATCCGTCAACGCATCCTCCTTTACGCCGACTCGCCTCGCGTCGAGGTTCAGACACTACTCGATTGGCATGAACGCCAGGTCTTGCTCCGGACGTCCTTCCCCCTGGCCGTCCGCGCCGTGGATGCTGCCTATGAATGTGCGTTCGGCTTCGTGCGCCGCCCAACCCATCGCAATACAAGCTGGGACGCGGCGCGTTACGAGGTTACCGCCCATCGTTGGGCGGACCTCTCGGAGACCGGTTACGGGGTCAGCTTGTTGAACGACGGCAAGTATGGCCATGCCTGTCTGGGTAATGTGCTGAGCCTCACCCTCCTCAAATCACCCATTTCGCCCGATCCCAGAGCCGACGAGGGAGAGCACCGCTTCTCCTATGCACTGCTTCCTCATGGACCGGATTGGACGATCGAGGACACCGTGCGGGCGGCCCACGCCTTCAATCTTCCGGTGCTGGCCCACCTTGTGGGAAGCGGCGGCATGCTGCCGGCCGACGGCTCACTGGTGAGCAGCGACCACGCCCATGCCGTGGTCGATACAGTGAAGCCGGCCGAGGACGGCGATGGGCTCATCGTGCGCGTCTACGATTGCGCGGGCCGGCGCGGTCCCGTCTCCCTGTCCTTCAACCGCCCCCTGAGCTTGGCCGAGGCGGTGACCATTCTGGAGGAGCCGGACCCGGAAGCGGGGCCGCTTACCGTGGATGAGGAAATGCTGCACTTTGTCCTCCTTCCCTTCCAGGTACGATCGTTCCGTGTCCGGCTCCAGCGCTGACGATCACCATCGGCGGAGCGTGTTCGAAGACCCTGCTCACTACATCTTCCTGCTTCTCCCCCTCTCGATCATATTTTGCGCTAGTATAGAGGTACCGTTCAGTACGGGCCCGCGTGACGGACCGCGGCATCCCAGACGGGAGCAAAAAAGACCATGGCAGACCCCCAACCCTCCTTGACATCCACGGCGCGGATTACGCTCTCGAAGTGGCAGCGCTCCCTGGCCCAATACGAGCAAGACGCCGATGAAGCGGGGGTGGCGGAAGCCCTACAGCGCATCGCAAGCTTGTATCGGGTGAACGGCGCCTATGCCGAGGCGCTTGATACCTACGCGCGGAGTTTGACGATTCTCAATCGCCTTGGCCGTCACGCCCAGGCAGCCCACGTGCTGAGCGAGTTGAGTGGGATCAACCTGCAATTGGGCCGGCCCAACGAGGCACTGGATCTCTTGCGGCAGGGCGCCCTTATGCACCAGCAACTTGGCGATATCAGCGCCACGGCATCTACCCTCTTCGCCGCCGGCAACGTGCAGCTTCAGCGTGGCTTGCTCGACGATGCGCTTGACTACTTCAACCATGTGCTGGCCATGCGTGAGCGGTTGGGCAGCCCAGTTGACACGGCGGATTGTCTGATTCGGCTGGCTGAAATCCATCTCGCCCAGGGAAAACTGGATCCTGCCCGTGATGCCGCCTTGCGTGCCCTGGGTGCTCGTGAGCGGCAAGGCACGCCGGTACAGATCGCCGAGGCGCTGCGCTATTTAGCGCTGATCAGTTCCCGACAAGGCTTTGAGAATTCGGCGCTCGAGCAGCTGGCGGAGGCCTTGCGTCTGTGTGAAACAGCGCGAGACGCCGCCGCCACGGCCGAAATACTGAGCGCCATGGGCGAGGTCTACCTCCGCCATGGGCACCAAAACCAGGCCGGCGAGGTGCTGCAACGAGCCCAAGAGATTCAGGAGCAACGAGAAAACGCGGCGGCTCTGGCGGATACGCTGAGCCGTCAGGGTGAACTCTACCGCGAACAGGGCCGGCTGGCCCACGCCCTGACCATGCATACGCAGGCTCTGGCCCTGCGCGAACAGGTGGGAGAACCGCTGGCGGTGAGTGCCAGCCTGACCAGCGCCGGCTCTACCGTGGAGGCACAGGGTCGCCTTCAGGAGGCGTTGGAATACTTTCAACGGGCACGCGTCTTGCGCGAGGAAGTCGGCGCGGCGGGCTTTGTAGCTGGTTCGCTGATCAACATCGCCGATGTGTTGGATGAGCAGGGAAAGATCGAGGAAGCTGAAGGGCTCTATGACCAGGCACTGACCCTCCGTGAAGCGGTCGGCGAACCGTCCGGCGTGGCGCGCGCCTGTTACGCGAAGGCTCGGTCGCTCTGGCGGCGCGGCAAGCGCGAAGAGGCGATTCCGCTGATTGAAAGGGCAATGACTCTCTACCGCGAGGAACGTTTGTTTCCCGAAGCTATTCGTGAATTGGAGCGTCTGGCTTCCATCTACCAGGATATGGGGAATAAAGTGCGAGCCGAGCAGTATAGGGAGGAAGCCTTGTTGCTCCGCGCTCAACAGACTGGGTAGTCAATCTCAGATAGCTCTCCTGTTCTCTATTGATGCCGTCCTTTTTTGCCATGCTTACTGCCTCTCATCTATGGAGACGTGCCGTCCGGCAACGTGTATACGGCCTTCCGCAATCAGCCTCACCACGAGGGAAAGGAGGCGGTGCTCTTGCTCGAGGATGCGTCTGCTCAGGGTGTCTACGTCGTCAGTGGCCAACACCGGGACCGCTGCCTGGGCGATAATTGGCCCCCCATCCACATCCTCCGTGACATAATGTATAGTGCAACCGCTGACCTTGACCCCATAGCGCAGCGCCGCCTCCTGGGCACGGAGGGTGCCCGCGAAGGCCGGCAATAGGGACGGGTGGACGTTGATAATCCGCCCGGCGAAGGGACCCAGTAAGGCGGAGTCCAGTATCTCGTCGTAGCCGGCCAGCACCACGAGATTAACTCCCGCCTGGTCCAGTGCCGCGGCCATCGCCGCGTCACGTGCCGCTCGTGTAGGGTAGTCTTTTCGGGCAAAGGCATGGACGGGGATGTCGGCGCTCCGCGCCTGATCCAGGGCGGCGCAACCAGGGCGGTTGGTCAGCACGCTGACCACGCGCGCCGGAGTTTTCTCGATTGAGAGTGCTTCCAGCAGCGCGCGCAGATTCGAGCCGCGCCCCGAAACCAACACTCCTACCCGCATAGGTCCCTCTCATGCCATCCGGTCGGCGCTGCTCTGCTTAAACGTGAACTTGACGAGTGTCCAGCGGCGGCAGGTCGTATTGCTCCAGCAGATCACGCTCCTCGGGTCGCAGGATGCCGATATCCGCGCGCAGCCACCCGCCCTCGAATCGGATCCGATTCGCTTGCTCATAGGCAGCAACTCGCGCCTCGGCCGCTGTAGGTCCGCTGCCCACTACGGTCAGCACTCTCCCGCCCGCTGTACACGGCTGACCAGTCCGCTCATCGGCGCGCACCGCGCCGTGAAAGATCAGCGTGCGCGCCTCCACACTCGATAGGCCGCGAATCGGCAAGCCGACCCCGGTGACGCCAGGGTAGCCCGCCGAGGCAAGTACGACGCCACAATAATGAGCGTCGTTCCAGGTGAATAGGGGCAGGGATTCAAGCGTACCATCGGCTGCCGCGCCAAGCACCTCGTAGAGGTCATCGTCCCAGCGCGGCAGGATCACCTGCGTCTCGGGATCGCCGAACCGCGCATTGAATTCCAGCACCTTTGGCCCGTCGGCGGTGAGCATCAAGCCCGCATAGAGAATCCCCGTATAGGGTATGCCTTCGGCCGTCATGCCGCGGATGGTCGGTTCGATTATCTCCTTAATCACGCGCTCGGTGAGTTGATCTTCGAAGCCGAGCGGCGAGTAGGCGCCCATGCCGCCCGTCATTGGTCCGTTGCCCCCGGCCTGGGCGTGTTTGTAGTCGTGGGCGCACGCCACCGGCTGCACTGTCTTCCCGTCGCTGATCGCCAGAAAGGAGACCTCGAAACCGCGCAGAAACTGTTCGATCACGATACGGGCCGGTGTGCCGCCTGGTGCCAGGGCATCCTCGACCGCGTCGATCGCCGCGCGCTCGTCCGCCGCGATCGTCACCCCTTTCCCCGAGGCAAGACCGTCTACTTTCACCACCAGCGGATATTCCGCCGCGCCGAGCGTTCTTAGGTAGGAGACTGCCGCTTCGCGTTTTCCGAACTCCCGGTAAGCGGCGGTGGGAATACCGTGGCGCGCCATGAATGCCTTGGCCCAGACCTTGCTTGACTCCAGGCGAGCCGCCGCGCGCGTGGGGCCGAAAATGCGCACGCCACGCGCGCCAAACACGTCCACGATGCCCGCGGCGAGGGCGGCCTCGGGTCCGACCACGGTGAGGTCGATCCCCGCGTTCACCGCCCAATCCGCCAGTTGCTCGACGGCGGTGGCCGGTAGATCGAGGTTGGTGCCGACCAGGGCGGTCCCATAATTGCCCGGCGCCGCGAACACCTCGCCCACGGCCGTGCTCTGGGCCAGTTTCCAGGCCAGCGCGTGCTCACGCGCCCCCTGGCCGACCACCAGCACCCGCTTGCCGCTCTGCCGCGTCATTGCCCCCACTTATAGTCCCTCTATGCGCCGCTCACCCTGTTGTTCAATAACCCGGCCGACAGCACTCGCACCCGGCAGTTCTTCCAGGATCGCCGCCGCGTCGCGTTCGGCGCAAGCCACCACCATCCCAATCCCCATGTTGAAGGTTCGATACAACTCATCGGTGCTCAGCCCGCATTCGCCGAGCAGCGCGAAGATCGGCGGGGCGGCCCAGTCACCCGGATTCAGCCGTGCCGAAAGCCCGGCCGGAAGCATCCGCGGCAGATTTCCCGGCAACCCGCCCCCGGTGATATGGGCCAGCCCATGCACCAGCTCCCGGCTCAGCAACGGGGCCAAGTCGTGCAGATAGCATCGATGCTCGGCCAGCATGGCGCCGCGTACGGTCGTGTCGCCACAACGGTCCGTCAGCCGCGTCTCAAGGAGCCGCCGTGCCAGGCTGTA
>JAICHN010000137.1 GCA_025924845.1 Chloroflexota bacterium
CATATTGCGGCAAAAGGCGACTAAACCGGACAAATGAGTGACATAGGACCATTGCTATGCTATGATCCGCTCGGTCGTGCGCTCGGTCGGAAACGGCGCCTGGTCCGAATCGGCCAGGGGTCAGGATCCCATCACGGAGGAAGGGAGGAAAGCCGGAACGTGGGTGGAAACGCCACACAACCGGCCGTACTTATTGAAGAAACACACGACTGGAAACGGGCGCAAGACCTCGATAGCCGGGGTTCTTGCCTTACTCTCCCTTGGTCTAACCAGTGGATTCGACCCTTCGGGAGCGATTATCGTGCAGGCCAAGGCACCAGGTACCGCGCAGGCGATAGGCTCGCTTTCTCCAAGCGATGACCTAACCTTACCAAGGAAGGGAATGTATGCCATGGTGACACGACCGTCGCTCTCGGCTACCCCCCCGCGCCTCGCGGACCTCACTTCTCCACAGGCCGACGACCGCCAGGTTGCCTCGGCTCCTCTCGCGGTGTCGTCCTCGTACGGCGCCGTTACATTGCCCGGGGGGGCGTTCAATCCTCCCCATGATGGTCAGGGTAATGCCTCTTCGCCTGCCTCTCAGGCACACACAGCCAAGACCATCGTCTCGGTTCGACCGCATACGCTTTCGCGTTCAAACACCGAAACCCCGTCGCAGGCACGGGCAGCGATTGCCGCTACCCTGGCCGTGCTGACGCAGGCCACAGCCCGAGCCTCCTGGTTCGGTGGACCTCAGGCGCCTGCCGCCGGTCTGGCAAGCATGGTGTCTCTGGTCCATGACCGTCCGGTCCGGCCTTCGTCATTGAGTCTCGAACGTCTCCTCGACCGCCAGCAACTGACCACAAGCACTTCGCGGGCCGGCATCCAGTCGGCAAGCGGCTCGGTCGGCGACTCGGCTGTCACGGCGCGGCGGCCGCCCATTGCCGCGGGTTTGAAAATGGTTGGCGTGCATCCCGCCGCCACCCGCTATATGTCGACATCGGGAACGGCGGGCCAAGCAAAGGCCGGCCTCACCCAGTCGAAAGCCAAGAGTAATGCCTCCAGTTGGACTGCCGCCACCATGCCAGGTGGTAATGCGAATCTCTACTGGATAACAGGCTATACCTGGACCGGAAGCAAGACCAGAACCGGCACCTTACCACATTGGGGCACGGTTGCCGTCGATCCACGGGTCATCCCTCTAGGGTCCACCGTCTACATCCAGGGTCTCGGCGTCTTTAAGGCCGAGGACACTGGTGGGGCGATTTATGGCCGTAGGGTGGATGTGTTCGTGGCCAGCGCGGCTGAGGCATATCAGCTCACCGGCTATAAGTTGGTAAGCTTCATCCCACCCCAATAACAGGCACGATCCGCCGACCGACACACGACCACAAACACAAAACCCGCCGCATTCGCGGCGGGTTTTCTGTTTCCCTCCAACCGCTTATGACACCTCGAGCAACTGGTCGCCGGAGAGAGCCAGGCAGACATAGAGGCGCCCGTCTTCGAGGTGGTAGGTCCCCTCGCGTAGGCCGGCCGAACCTAGCACGCGCTCCAGCGGCTCGCCGTCCGCCGTCCGCACATCACGCACGGCGCCGACGCCGCCCAGCGAAATGGTGAAATGCGCCGCCGAAAACGGACTGATCAGGCGGAACGTTCGCCCCTCGCGTTCGTCCTCACGGCGTTCGACCTGAAGGGATGCGGCGGCGGCGGCATAATGGGCCAGGTCATCGCAGCCGGTCCAGAGTATGCGTTCCCCAAAATGCTCCCCGAGGCGCCGAATCACTTCGGCCAGGGCGGGCAGTCCGCGCAGACTGCCCTGGGCAAACATCGTCTGCCAATGCGTATGCAGGACTGCCGGCCCTCCGGCCCGCACTACCTCGGCCAGCCTGCCGCTCTGCCCGTCAGCACTGATCAGCATATCGAGATCGGCGTCACCGCCGGTCCAGAGGCGTACGCCGAAATCGTGTGGATCACATGCTTCGATGCTGACTACCGCCTCGGCCCGCTCCGGCCGAAGAATAGTGAGTCGGGGCGGCACGTGGGCGTCGGTACGGCTGTGCAGGAAATACCAGGTGAGGGAGCGCCCGTGACGCGCCTGCTGCGCGGCGAGTATGGCCTCGGCCATTTCTTCTTCGACCCCGTCACCATAGTTCCAGGGAGAGGTGAAGCCCGTACTCGGTAAACCTACGTTATCGAGGATCTCCAGTCCGAGCAACATATGCGGCAGGAGCGACTGTCGATTCTGTTCGCGGCTCCAGACATGCTCCCAGAAGGGTAGCAATTGGCCCGTGGCGAGATCGAGCGCGTTCCAGTGGGTGAGCGCCTCGGGAGTGATATCCATGCGGGGGGCGATGCGAGCGCGTACCACGTCCAGAAAGTAGGTTAGATCGGCGTGACTGACCCCCTGTACCGCGCGGTCCACTCGGCCCAGACCGAAGGGATAGGGAATCACACTGAACTTACCGTGTACCCCGGTGGACTCCACCAGATCGGCAAAGCCGTCCACCAGGGCGCGGCCGGTATGCATCGGCCCGTGGCGGAAGCCAAGATGGAAGTAGGCTGGATTATAGTCGGGCGCCGGATCGTCGATAATCAAGGAAATGGGCTGCCGGAGCAATGGATGCTCGACCCGTACGTCGCACTCGGGCAAAGTCCGCCAATGGAATGAGGAGTCGGAGTGTTGAGACAACGACGGGTCTGTGCTTTTGGACAAAGTTCAACCTCCCAACGATCGGTGCGTAAAGAGGAAGCATACCGGGAATGGGGCGGACCCTGCAGGGTCCATTTGACAGAGGGAGCCCTCTACGCCTATGGTGGGATCAAGGATCACGGCTATCCGTTTGAGAGAGAGGAGGAATAGCAGCTATACTAGCGGTATCCGATAAAACGCATCGGTATAATTGATATTCAATGCCTGGGGTTTGGAAGGGAATCGTCATGGAAATACATCCACGTCGTCTCCGGATCGTAGCCGCGCTCGTGTTGGCCGGGGGGTTGATTGGCCCAATGGCCACCGGTTCTTCCGGTCCTGGCCGCGCTCACGCGGCGGCCACGCATGCGTCGGACGGTATCCTGCGTATCGCCGATGAAGGGGAAAGCGATCTGTCCTCCATCGATCCGCCCTCCCCACAGGCGGGCGACGCGCAAAGCAATGTGGTTGAGTCGCTCGTCTTTGGCGGCCTGGTCAGACTGGATCAGAACCTGCACGTGCAACCGAACGCGGCGGCATCGTGGAAGGTGACGAATGGCGGCAAAGTCTACACGTTCACCCTTCAACCCGGGCTGAAGTGGGGCGACGGTACCCCGGTCACCGCTGCTGATGTCGTCTGGTCGCTCAATCGCGCCTTCGACCCAGCCTTTGCCTCCGGCGCGGTGAGTTTCTACTTAAGCCATATCGTAGGCGGGACTGCCGTGACGAAGGGCAAGGCAAAAACGGTGAGCGGCATCAAGGCGGTTGGCACCGATAAGGTGCAAATCACCCTGGATCAGCCCGCGGCCGTGTTCCTTGATGAGCTTGCCTACTCGGTGGCCTACCTGGTGCCGCGCGATCAAGTACAGGCCGATCCAAAAAACTGGACCGAGCACGCGGCGGCGCTGGGCCCCTTTATCGTCAAGCAGTGGAAGCACAATCAGGAGATCGATCTGGTCCCCAACCCTAATTACTGGCGGGGCAAGCCGAAGCTGGCCGGGGTGAACGTGGAGTTCATCAAGAATACCGAGACAGCGTACAACCTCTACCGCACCGGCGCGATCGATATCATGGGCCTGATCAATTTCCCCGGCAATCACCTCAAGGATGTGCAGGGCTTGCC
Source organism: Chloroflexota bacterium (assembly GCA_025924845.1). The sequence goes on from JAICHN010000137.1 coordinate 3,795, forward strand.
GGATCTCCATTCCACGCCGCAGCTTTTCACCGAGTTCATCACCCTGAACGAGAAGCACAAGCCGTTCGACAATCCCCTGGTGCGTCAGGCTTTCTCCTATGCGGTGAACCGAGCGACGATCACCAAACTGCTCAATAACCGCTTCCTCCCGGCCCACGGCATGCTGCCGCCCGGCATGCCCGGCTTTGACGCCAAGGCCCCCGGCCAGACGTACAATCCGCAACTGGCCCAACAGCTCCTGGCCAAGGCGGGCTATCCCGGCGGGAAGGGCTTCCCCAAAGTGACGCTCAATGTTGACGGCGGCGACAACGATGGGCAGACCAAAGCGATCGCTCTTCAGGAGTTCTGGAAGAAGGTACTGGGTATTACGGTCAGCCTGAACCAACTCGAACACGGCGCCTATATCAACGCGCTGACGTCGCGTACCTATGATCTGGCCTTCATTCAGTGGGGCGCCGATTACCCGGATCCGCAGGATTTCCTGAGCTTGATCTTTCAGAGCACCTCGCCCGATAATAACGGCGCCTTCAATGATGCCAAGTTCGACACGCTCACTTCTCAGGCGGACGTGATGCCGCACGACAGCCCGGCCCGGTATAAGAAGTACGACCAGGCCGAGCAGATTCTGCTGAAGCAGGCCGGGATCGTCGTACTCGATTGGGGTAAGGCCAATGTGCTGATCCGTCCAACCGTCCATGGCCTGCAACTCACCGCGCTCGGCGGCGGCTCGTTGTTGGCGGCGCCCAACTGGGCCACGGTGACCATCTCCTGATTGCTTATTGCGGGCGCGAGCGTGCCGAAGGGGGTTCGCCCCATTTGCACGCGCGTTCTTTCTTAGCGGAGCCACCCAGTTAGTTTTCTTGGTCAGGCGATTTTTCGGCCTGATTTTCGTGGTCTTCGCGGTTACCTTCCTCACCTTCATGATTGGGCACGCCGCCCCCGGCGATCCGATCAAGATCATGATGGGCCTTCGGGAGGATCCGGAAGCCTATCGGCGACTGCGCCACCTTTATGGCCTCGACCAACCACTTCTCGTGCAGTATGTGGAGTATGTCTGGCACATCATCCGCTACTTCGATTTCGGCTATTCCTATCAATACGCCGGGCGTCCCGTGGCGGTCATCCTGGGCAGTGCCATGCCCGTCACCTTCACGATCGGTCTCACGGCGCTGGCGTTGGCGACGCTGATCGGCGTGCCGGTCGGCGTATTCGCGGCCACCCAGCACAATCGCACCGGAGATCGGGTCAGCATGGCGGCGATGCTGATTCTCTATTCTATTCCAAGCTTCGTGCTGATCCCGATTCTGGTGGGCCTGGACATCTGGCTCGACCAGCATCACTATCCCTCCCTGCCCGTGGCTAACTGGGGCACGGTCCAGCAAGCGATCCTGCCCATCGCCGTCCTTTCGGCCGGTACCATCGCCTACGTCGCCCGCCTTACCCGTACCACCATGGTGGGCATGCTACGGGAGGACTTCATTCGCACGGCCCGAGCCAAGGGGTTGACGCGCCGGCGTATCGTGATCGGCCATGCGTTGCGGCCCGCCTTGCTGCCCGTGGTCACGTTCCTCGGCCCGGCCATCGCCGGTTTGGTAACAGGCACCTTCGTGGTAGAGAATATCTTCAACCTGCCTGGGGTCGGCTTCGCCGCGGTCCAGAGTATCGAGTCTCGGGACTATCCCGTGGTGCAGGGGGCCACGATTGTCGTCGCCGTGATTGTAGTGCTCATGAATCTGTTGGCCGATATTCTCTATCGGGTGCTCGACCCCCGCATTCAAGAGTAGGGAAAAGGACCGGATATGGCGGCCGAGCCGGCTGAACAGGAAGTAGAGCTTGGTGGACCCTCCAGTCGACCGCGTTGGCGGTTGACCGGCTCGGCTTTTGTAGCCAATCGAACCTCGCTGATCGCGCTGACCGGGCTGATCGCGCTCATCGTGCTGGCGGTGGTCGGGCCAATGGTTTACAGTCAGAGCGCCACCGAGGCGGATATCTTCAGCATTAATCCTGACTCCTGGCCTTCGTCGGCCCATCTGCTCGGCACGGACAAGGACGGGATCGACATCCTGGCGCGCCTGATGACCGGGCTGCGCGTATCGCTTGGCGTGGCACTGTTCGTCGAGGTACTGAACGTCGTGATCGGCGTACCGATCGGCTTGGCGGCGGGCTACTTCGGCGGTCCCATCGACTTCGCGCTCTCGCGGGTGGCCGACGCGCTATTCGCCTTTCCCGGCCTGCTGCTGGCCATCCTGGTCGCGGGCGTATTCGGGCAGGGGATTGGCGATGCCTGGGGAGGATTAGGCCGTCTCGCTCTGGTCACCGCCTCGCTGGCGCTGGTAAGCTGGCCGTTGATGGCCCGCTACGTAAGGGCGGAAGTGTTGTCGCTGCGTGAGCGCGACTATGTGGAGGCGGCCCGTGCCATAGGCGCCTCGACCCCGCGTATACTTCTCGCGCACATCGCCCCCAACGTGGTGGGCTTGGTGCTCACCGCCTCTACCCTGGACATGGCGTCGCAGGTGGTGAACGAGGCGACGCTCAGCCTGCTTGGCCTTGGCGTCCAACCGCCGCATGCCAGCATCGGCCTGATGATCAGCAACGCAATTGGGGTGCTCAATCTCAATTGGACCGAATCGCTTTTTCCCGGTCTGGCGCTCACGATCATGGTGCTGTGCTTCTCCTTCGTGGGCGACGGTCTGCGCGACGCCATGGACCCACGCACGCTGCGGTGATCCTGGCAAAGGGAGGCGCGGCGCCGGATCCGACCCTGGAACTCTTTATCTTTCGCCGACCGGCGGGCAGCCGATTCCGCACTCGAACCGCTCCGGCGCGTAGCCCTGATCAAAGAACGGCGATCCGTAAATGCAAAATACCGCACAATTAAGGGTGTTCGCGTCAAAAAAGGGGATTGCGATGGAACACACACGAGGGGTTAGGCCAGGGCGCCTGCTCATGCTGGTGGCGTTGGCCCTGGTGTGGAACATAGCGCCCTACGCCCGTGTCGCCTATGGGAAAGGCGCCCCATATTCTCCCTCGTCGGCAGGGCGGGCCGAAGTCTCCTCAATGCCCGCGCGCGCCGGGTCGGCTCACGCCACGCCGGCCGGCACCGCGGGATCCGGGCCGGCCAAGGGCAATCCCCGTCGCCTCCCCGGCACCGGCGCTATGCATCAAATCTACTTCGCGGAGGGCTTTACGGGCCAGGGTCCCGATGTCGACTTTAGCGAACAATTGACCATTCTGAATACCAACGCGGTGACGGCCACCGGGCAGATCGCTTATTATCTTTCGGGCAATATCAGCGCTACGACTCCGATCACGATACCGATTGCCGTGCCCGCTCACAGCCAATTGGTCGAAGATGTTGGGCAGGATGTCGGTTTGGGACAGACGGTGAGCGCCGTGGTGCAGGCCGATCAAGTCGTCACCGCCACCCGTACGATCAGCAGGACCACGGTCGGCGGCGTCTCGCTCGGCCAGAGCATAAGCCCTGGGCTGGATAACCTTGCCCAGTTCTGGTATTTCGCCGAGGGCTACACCGGAGTCAGCTTCCAGGAGTACCTGGCGCTGTTCAATCCCGGCAATACGCCGGCCACCGTGACCGTGGAGCCGATAGGTGGAGACGGGGGCCAGGTGCCGGCGCCGCTCTCCTCCACGGTGCCGCCCCATAGCAGGATCACGGTCAATCTGCGTGCCGCGATCCCCGGCCGCTCGATTGGTTTGTCCGTGCAATCCGATCAGCCTATCGCAGCCGAGCGCGTACTCTATTGGGGCGAGGGCAGCGGTTCCGCCAAGTTCGGCGCGGCAGTGACCGGCGGCATTCGTGGGCCTGCCGCACTCTGGACGTTCCCCTATGTCTCCACGGTGGGGTCGGACCAGGCATTCCTCTCCTTTATTGACCCTACCTCGGTCGCGGCCCATGTTCAATTTATGGCGTACGGGTCACCCGGCGCGGGGCCAATGCCGCGCATGGTCACGGTAGCAGCGGGGGCGCGCACCACGGTTACTCTGCCCGCGCAGTTGGCGCCGATTGCGATCGTGGCGAGTAGTGACGTACCGGTGATTGCCGAGGAGGGAGAGTATTTTGGCGGCTCGCCTAACGTAGGTTTGCACATGGGGAGCGTGGCGGCGGGCACGCCACAGCCCGTCGATCGGTGGGTGTTTCCGGGAATCAGTGATACGGCATTTACCAATCAGACCTGGTACGTGCTCAATCGAGGCTCGGCGCCGGTAAGCGTGACCGTTACCGTGATGGACCAGGGCATGCTGCCTGTACAGACTCGTCTCCGCGTGGATCCAGGCAAGTTGACCGTGGTGAACCCGGCCACCCTCCGCTCCGCGCGGGCCGCGGCCGGCAGTGTGTGGCTCAGCAATGGCCCCGTGGTCATCGCCGAGGTGGTTCGCGGCGCCGATCCCAGTGTCGGGGTCGTGGTGACCGGGATTGCGCAGACACCGTAGGACAGGAGGGCGGGTGCTCGGTCCCGCCCCTCCTGTCCTACTTAGCCGGCGCGCTCGGCGCGTAAGGCGGAAGCAGCTGAAACCATATGCTCAAGCGCGGGCAGCACCTCGGACCAGGCGCGTGTCTTCAGGCCGCAATCAGGATTGACCCATACGCGATCCAGCGGCAGGACGGCCAGAGTGGCCCTCAGCATGCGCGCAATCTCCTCCTCGGAGGGGATGCGGGGGGAGTGAATGTCGTACACTCCAGGCCCCACCTCACTAGGATAACCTACCCGTTTGAATACCTGGAGTAATTCCCCGCCCGAGCGGGAGTTCTCAATGGAGAGTACATCGGCATCGAGCGCGGCGATGGCCTCGATAATATCGTCGAAGGCGCTGTAGCACATGTGGGTGTGGATCTGAGTATCGGCTCCGGCTCCGGACGCGGCCACGCGGAACCCAGCCACTGCCCAGTCCAGGTACGTTTGCCAGTCAGCTTTGCGGAGGGGCAGGCCCTCGCGCAAGGCGGGCTCGTCTATCTGGATCGCCCGCATACCGGCCGCCGCCAGGTCGGCCACCTCATCATGCAGCGCGAAAGCGATCTGTCGGCAGGTCTCGGCGCGGGGCTGATCGTCCCGGACAAACGACCAATTGAGAATGGTCACCGGCCCGGTGAGCATACCCTTCACCGTCTTGTCGCTCAGTGATTGGGCATAGGTGCTCCAGCGGACCGTCATCGGCCGGCGTCGGGAGACATCGCCGAAGATCACGGGGGGACGCACGCAGCGCGAGCCGTAGCTTTGCACCCAGCCGTGCCGGGTGAAAGCGAAACCGGCCAGTTGTTCGCCGAAATATTCCACCATGTCACTGCGTTCGAACTCGCCATGGACGAGCATGTCGAGGCCCAGTTTTTCCTGAAAGGCGATGGTCTCGGCGATCGACTGCTCAACGTACTGATCGTAGGTAGCGGCGTCGATCTCGCCTGTCTCGAACCGGCGGCGCATTCGGCGCACCTCCGCCGTCTGTGGAAACGAGCCGATAGTGGTGGTGGGGAGGGGCGGAAGCTGCAAGCGCGCCTGTTGGGCGGGCCGCCGTTCGGCATAGGCGGGCCGCTCGGGGGGCAGGGGCCCCGCCATGCGGGCCTGTACGGCCGCGTCATGCACGGCAGGCGAGGCCGCGCGTGTAGCCAGGGCGGCGGCGTTGTCGGCCAGGGCGGCGGCCACGGCGGTTCGCCCGAGATTCAGCCCCTTGGTGAGCGTAGCCACCTCGTCCAGCTTCTGCTCCGCGAAGGCCAGCCACTGGCGAAGTTCGTCCGCCAGCGCGGTCTCGCGCCGAGCATCGTATGGGACATGTTGAAGGGAGGAGCTCGTGGAGATGATCAGCCGATGCGAGGGCACGACCTGAGAGAGGCGTTCGAGCGAGCCCAGAGCCTGATCCAGATTGGTGCGCCAGATATTCCGCCCATCCACGATGCCGACCGCCAGGAACTTACTCTCCGGGAAGCCATGGCCTGCCACGGAAGCCAGGTTTCGCTCCCCGCGCACCAGGTCCAGCCCGATAGCCGTCACGGGCAGCGCGGCGAGGGCGGGGTAGGACTCGTCTACCGAGCCGAAGTAGGTTTGTACCCAGAGCTTAGTGCCGGCGGCGTGGTTGGCGAGGCGTTTGTAGGCGCGGGTCAGGGCGGCCAATTCGGCCGGGGTACGATCCTGCACCAGGCATGGTTCATCGAGTTGTATCCATTCCGCGCCGCCCGCCACGAGCCGCTCGATCACCTCACCGTAGACGGCCAGAATGCCGTCCAGCGTGGCGCCCAGGAGGTCCATGTCCTTTACTTGCCCTTTGCCAAGGAGGAGCAGGCTGAGCGGACCCAGCAGTACCGGTTTAGCGGCAATACCCAGGCTCCGAGCTTCGGCGAGTTCATCGAAGGGCTTGGTGGAGGCGAGGCGAAACTGCTGCTTGGGTTGCCATTCGGGCACCAGATAGTGATAGTTGGTATCGAACCACTTGGTCATTTCGAGCGCGGTCACGTCCAGGCCGTCGCCCTGCGCCCCCCGTGCCATGGCGAAATAGGTGTCGATATCCACCAAATCACCGCTCCACTGGTAGCGGGGAGGCACGGCCCCTACCAGCGCAATAGCATCCAGCACCTGATCGTAAAACGAGAAGTCGTTCACCGGGATCAGATCGATCCCGGCGGCGCGCTGCGCTTCCCAGTGTGCTCGGCGGAGGGATGCTCCGACCTTGAGCAGTTCAGCAGCGGGGATCGTGCCCTTCCAGTACGCCTCGCAGGCGCGCTTTAACTCGCGGTCGCGGCCGATGCGCGGGTAGCCGATGATCGTAGAACGGGCCATGGCTGCTCCTTGGATGGTGGTCATTCAGGCAGGCAAGGCGCCTGCCCCAGTGTAGGGAAAAGCAAGGTCGGCTTAACGACGGGCGGACAGGGCCGGCGTACGCGCTCGAAGCGTCCGCACAAGGTCGGCGGCGGGCTCGTATCGTCCGAAGGTTGGCATGATGTAGACGCCGGTCACTAGGTGCAGGCAAGCATCCAGGGTTTCAAGAGCGATCCGTAGGCCCTCGGCGACGCCGTCGGTGCCGGCGGCACGCATCCTGGCCAATACCGACTCCGTCAAGGTGACACCGGGAAGTTCATTATGCACGAACTCGGCATTACGGTAGCTCTGGAGAGGCATTATCCCCATCAAAACGGGCACGGTGAGCGGGCCGATCCGG
>JAICHN010000138.1 GCA_025924845.1 Chloroflexota bacterium
AACCGCCAGCTCAACGCGGCCCTGCACCGCATCGCGCTCGCCCAGGCGCGCTCGCACCCGCCGGCGCGGGCCTACCTGGCCCGACGTCGGCAAGAAGGGAAAAGCTGGAGGGAGGCCCTGCGTGCCCTCAAGCGGTTCATCCTTCGAGCAGTCTGGCGACTGTGGCGGCGGTGCCTGCAGAGTCAGCAGCCCGCTTCGGTCGCAGCGGCCGCCTGAGATGCGTCTGGCTGGAACGCCCCGCGATATAGGAGCGTCTAAAAATGGATAGAGACCCCGGTAGAACCGAGGTCTCTCCAGAGGAGCGGGTGATCGGGCTCGAACCGACGACATTCTGCTTGGGAAGCAGACACTCTGCCAACTGAGTTACACCCGCCTAATCCCGGTAGGGCCGGATTGGCCCTTCACCAGTAGCGTGATCCTACCATGCCCGCATCGCATAGGCAAGCCGATGCACGGCAGTTCCGGCGAACATGCATCCCCGGCCGGACTCGGGGAAGCCACCATGATCAGGCCGACGGGTAGGAAGGACGCGCCGTCGAGAACGAACAGGTTTCTCCTTGTGATGGGCAACCCGAGATCGCGGACCTGCTTGATAGACCTCCAGAGGCCACATACAATCCCCGGAAACGACACCACGCGGCGGTCTCGATTCCCGTAGCTGGAATGGAGGTGTGATCCAAGGCCTTTGCGGCCCGCACAATCCGACCACCGGGATCTCACACCTGCACGCGCTGCCGTGCCGGCGCTCAACGGATCGCGGAACCCGATTTGCATCATAGGCTCAACGAGGAGATCGGACCATGAAGACCGGCGAAGACGCTGTCGAATCCTCAGTACGTTCTGCAACAAGCCGCAGGGATTTTCTGGTCGCGGGCGGCGCGGGCGCGTTGGGCGCTGCTGCCATCGCCTCCGGTGCGCCGGCCATCGCGCACGCCGCGAGCAGCTCGAACCAGGTCTTCTACTGGATCTCGCATGGCACCGATACCGACCAGATCTGGGTGATCGCCAACAATGGCGCAGTTGCTGCCGGACGAGATCTGCACGTGACCGTGAGGACGTCGTTCGCCAGCAACGATCTTGCTCGCCAGGAAGAGACTTTCAATGCGGCAATCTCCGCGAAGGCGACCGGCATCGCCACAACGTCACCCCAACCCAAGGTTCTCGCCAAGCTCGTCGCCAAGGCGCAGAGCCTCGGCATACCGGTGGTTATGTTTAACAAGGATGATCCCACTACCGGTCGCCTGGCCTATGTGGGGGCCGACCTCCTCAAAGCCGGGCAGCTCTGGGCGAATTACCTCGTCTCCACGAAACGGCTCCATGCCGGCGACCTCGTCTTCATGCCTGTTGAAGTTGCCGGGGCGACCTATGGGGTGGTGGAGACGCAGGGCATTGCGTCCGTGTTCAAGCCGCGGGGCATCAAGTACGACGTGGTCCAGGTGGGACAGACACCGGCCGCCTCGATTTCCAACATGCAAGACTACCTGACCGCGCACGGCAGCAACGTCAAGGCGATGATTGGACTCGGCGACCTCGTGACAGCTAACACGGCACAGGTCTTCAAGGCCGTCGGTTGGCAGCCGGGACATGTCCCGGTTGTGGGCTGGGGCAACGAACTTGCCACTGCGCAGGCGGTGCAGCAAGGCTACGTGAATGCCGGGCTTTGGCAATATCCCGACTCGCAGGGCTACATGCCTATCACTATCCTGAAGATGCTCGCGGACGGCTTCGGCGCGGGCTACGATATCGCAACTCTTCAACTCTACGATAAGACGACCGTGGGGAAATACATCAAGTTCCTGAAGCATTAAGCAACTGACGGAGCCGAGTTCGGCCGGAAATCGCGCAGCGGGACAGCCACGCGCTGTCCCGGCGATCTTCCGGCCCTGGGTTGTATGGCCAGGCACGGCGTTGGACCAATCGTCCGTCTAGATAGTTGTGCGCACGGAAGGCGTCGCCGTGAACAAGTCAGCTCCGGTAATTGACCCCCCCGGCTCAGCCGCACCGCCGCCTGGTTTGGTGCGTCATGTCGCGAAAGGTTTCGGCGAGCATCCGGAAGTGTTGCCGCTGATTCTGCTCGTTCTCGCCGTAGTGCTATTCTGGAGCCTTAACTCGGCCTTCCTGTCCGGCCTTAACATCAGTGGTATGCTGGCATATGCACCTGAGCTCGGGCTCATCGCTCTGGGCATGACTCTTCTTCTCACAGCCGGCCAATTCGATCTCTCCGTCGGCGCTGTCTTCGGATTCTGTCCACTCATGGTCTTCATCTTGGCGAATGACCATGGCGTGCCGTTCCCCGCGGCGGTTGTCGTGGGCCTGCTCCTCGGCGCATGCATTGGCCTCGTCAACGGTTTGTTGGTGGTTAAGGGCGGCATCACGTCGTTTCTCGTCACGCTGAGCACTCAACTCATCGTCAGCGGCGGCGCGCTGTACGTGTCAAGCGGCTTTCCGCAGTCGACCCTCAACGTGCAGTCGGCTGTGCAGACAGCACTGGTCGGCACGATACAAGTAGGTAGTGTCACCATCTATGCCGGTCTATTATGGTTTATCGGCATCGCCATCGTCTTCGCCTATATGCTGAATCTTACACCCGTCGGCAACTGGATCATGGCCACCGGTGGCAACGTCGAGGCAGCCAGAGCACGTGGGATCAGGACCGACCGTGTGACTATCGGCCTATTTGTGCTCACCGCGGTGCTGGCCGGTTTCGCCGGAACGATTAGTGACATTCGCGTCGGATCAGCGTACCCGGATGCAGGTAATGGCTATGAGCTGGAAGCCATTGCCATGGCCGTCGTCGGCGGCACGTCGTTGTTCGGAGGGTCCGGCACCGTCGTCGGGACCGTGCTCGGGGCCTTATTGCTGCGCGCGATTCGCAATGGGGTGATCCTGGTCGGAGTTCCAGGACTTGCCTACAACATATTTGTCGGCGGCATCATCCTCATCGCAATGCTTCTTCACTCTGGGATGCGACGCGTGCAGTTCGTTACGGGAAGGACCAAAGCGTGAGCGCCGGCGGTGAGCTCGTGAAGATGTCCGCGGTCTCGAAGAGCTATGGCGTCGTGCAGGCACTCATTGACGTCGACTTCACGCTTGCTGCCGGCGAAATTGTCGGGCTCGTCGGCGATAATGGCGCCGGCAAGTCGACGCTGATCCAGATTCTATCCGGAGTGACCCAGCCCGACAGCGGGGCCATCTACTTCCGTGGCAAGAAGGTCAACATTCGCCATGCCGGCGATGCCATTGCCCTGGGCATCGAGACGATCTATCAAGGCGCTGCCCTGGTCAACCAGATGACGGTGGCTCGGAATCTGTTCCTCGGCCGAGAACCGACCAAACGGCTGGCGGGGATTATTCCTGGACTCGACTCACGCTTCATGGAAGAGGAGTCAGGCGCGCTGCTCAGGCGCATGGGGCTGGGGAAGGACGTGGATCCGGGGCAACGAATAACCCAACTCTCGGGCGGCGAGAGGCAAGCGATCGCCATTGCCCGCGCCATGTACTTTCAGGCGGACGTACTCATTCTGGACGAGCCGACGAATAACCTTGGTGTCGAGGAGACCCGGCGCGTTCTTGAATTCATCCACGAGGCCCAAGCGGCCGGACGCGCCAGTATCTTCATTACCCATAACCTTTTTCACGTGCTCCAGGTGGCCGACCGAATAGTCATTCTTCGCCGTGGACGCAAAGTGGGCGATATGCCGGCCCGTGATACGACGCTCCAGGAGGTTGAGGAAGTCATTACGGGCGTTCGTGCCACGGTTGAACATTGACGATCACAGGTGCCCCTATCCGGCCTGCTCACCTATCGGCGCACCAACGCGGTGTATACGCATTTCGATGCATGCGTCTGGGGCGCTCTCAGCCGCCGGTCACGCCTACGTCGCCCAACTGGGCGATGGACGCCGCGTCGTAACCCGCCGCGCGCAACGGGGCTATGATGTCCGCCGCCATATCCGGCAGATAGGCCAGCAGCAGGCGCGCCGGTGCGGCGCCGGTCGCGGTCGAGTGCGTCAACGAGGCGGGCAGCACGGCGCTGCGGCCCTTCCGGCAGACCACCGATTCGTCCCCGTCGCCGTGCAGAGTGACTTCGCCGTCCAACACTACCACGGCGCGCATGGCGGCCCGCGTCCTTCGCAGATCGATCGTTCCGGTCGGCTCGATCGATTCCACGGCGAAGTGAGGACAGGCGCACAGGATCCGCCGTCGCCCACCCTCCATGGGCAGCTCCAGTGGTTGCACGTATGGCGTGGTCGGGGGATGGGCGCTGAGCACGGCCAGACCGCGCTCGATGTGCAGCTCGCGCGGCTTGCCGTCCGTCCCCATCCGGCCCCAATCATACAGCCGATAGGTGATGTCCGAGTTTTCCTGTACTTCGCAGTACACGATGCCCTTGCCCAAGGCGTGAACCACGCCCGCCGGCGAATAGAGAATATCGCCTGCCTTCACCGGCAAGAAGTCGATCAGGTCGCGCACTCCCTGTCCGCTGCGACACGCCGCGGCGAATTGTGCCGCGTCCACGCCCTTGCGCAGCCCCCAGTACACCCCGGCGCCCGGCTCGGCCTCGATAATCAGATACATCTCGGCCTTGCCGGGATAGCCGCGCTCCGGCGCGTCGCGTAGTGCCTGCTCGTCGGTAGGATGGATCTGAATCGAAAGATCCGCCGCCGAATCGGACAGCTTGATCAGCAGGGGCAGCCGCGCGTTGGGATAGCTGGGCGCGTCACCGCGTAGGGCGCCGTCGGTCGCTTCGTCCACGGCGCGTAGGGTCCGGCCCGCCCATGGTCCCCCATCGACCAGGGCGTCATCGCCTACTTCCCACGATTCGGCCAGGGTGCCCTCTGGGCCCAGCGGTTTGCCCAGCAGCGGGCCGAGCCGGGCGCCTCCCCAGATGTAGTGGCGAAACACCGGCGCCGTGCGCAGCGGCGCCTCCAATCGCGGCTCTTTCGGCATCGGACCTGCTCCCTACTGCGCTTGTGGTACGTCGCTACCCAGTAACAGTACCACTTGCGCCGATATGGTCGGCAGGTTTTCCGCGGTTGCACTCGCCCCGAACATCTGACGCAACAGCCGAGCCGTGTAGGGCGCCGCCGGTTGGGCAGTATTGACGATCACTTCGGTATGCGCGTGCAAGGCGTTGTCGGCCGAGCTGGTGCCAACCACGTTCACGTGACAGGTTTGCAGGGTTTGCGCCACCGCCTCGGCCTCACCGTTCAGGCTGGTGCCATTTTCCACCCAGACGCTCGCATGCTCGGCGGTCAGCTTCGGATCGGCAAAGAGGGCCTGGATGCGGGGCGCGAAGGCCGGGGTCGGGCAGAGGTCGGCCCCCAGGTCGCCGCCCACGCACTCCGTGGTCATCCCATTCTGATCGTTGAAATACACATGGTCCGTGCCGCGGCCCTTCACCATGTCCATGGCTACCACCGGCAGCAGGTTATCGGGCAGGTTGGTGATAAAGCTGTCACGCAGGGCGGCCAGGATCGAGGGCAGGTGGAACAGGGTATGGGTGCTGATCAACTGCGTCTTCACCGCGGTAATCAGCTGTTGCTGATGCTGTACGCGCGCCGCGTCCTGGGCGGTATAGGCATGGCGCTCACGCATATACTTCAAGGCCGTGGCCCCATCCATATGCTGCATCCCTTTATGCAGCACCAGCGGGGCAAAGCCGTCCCCGACCATGGCGGGATAGGTGGGATCGTTGATGTTCTGATCGACATCGATGTTGACGCCGCCCAATACGTCGATCAGATGTTGGAAACTGGAAAACCGCAGCATGACGTAGTAGTTGATCGGAATGCCGAGCGCGTGCTCGATCGTGTATGCCTCGTACCGAGGGCCGCCCAGGTAGTTGCCCTCGTTGATTTTGCTCATCTCGCCATAACCCGGCACGCTCACCGCCAGGTCGCGGGGGATCGACACCAGGCGCACCGTATTACGGCCGGGATCGATAGTGATCACGATGATCGTATCGGAGTGATCCTGCTCGCCCGGCACCCGCTGATCCACCCCCAGCGCCAGAATGTTGATCGGGTCGGTCCCATTCCAGGGCACGGTGCCCGCCCGCGCCGGAAGAAGCGGTCCGCTCAAGGTGGCGAGCGCCATGGGGTTGAACCAGACATATACCCCTGTCCCGACCAGTAACACGAGGAGCGCCGCGAGGGAGATCAGCAATCGGATCGCTAATTGGCGAAGGGTGGGCCGGCGGAAAAGCCGGCGCCGGCGAACCATGGGCGGACTGTGCAGGACCAGGGTCGGCTGCGTATGCACCTGGAGGTCCTCTACCGGCAGGCCGTTTGGACCATACGACCAGGCATTATCGCTCTGCATGAATATCTCTCAAGTTACCATTCAAGGGTCGTCAGGCTAGGCCGATGCCGGAACAGTATACAGGGATACAACCGGCGTCGGTCAATAGGGTCAAGGGACAGATCATAGGAGAATCTCTGTTGTCACCCAAATCAGTGGTCAGACGGCCCAGAGGCACATCGCCTCTCAAGGTCGCAAAACGTGGCCTATAAAGCAAGGGCTCAGCTTGCCCGCTTGCTTTATCCGGCTATGGAGGCGCCCGGAGAATCAGGAGCGATCCCTTGCCAACTCAGGTCGAAGCGACGGCGATAGACCAGGAGCGCCGTACAGCCCACCGCCACCCCAAACCAGAGCGTGCAGAGGCGGATGATTAGCGTGGCCGCGATGGCGTCGGTCAGCCCGGCATGGCTGACCGCGATCAGCAAGGCGGCGGCGCTCCCCTCCGCCGTCCCCAGGCCGCCCGGCAGCAGGCTGGCCGAGCCTACCAGGGTTGAGACGGCGAGGACGAAGGCCGCCTGAATCAGCAGGTTCCAGCCGCCCGAAAAACCCAGTCCGTGGAGCACCAGATAGAAGGCCGCACACTCCCCGCTCCACGAGAGGATGCCGATTGTCACGGCCGCGGTCAGCAGAGGCGGCGCCAGAAGGAGGCGAGCGCTATGATAGATCTGCCCGATGCTTTCGGCCCGCCGGACCAACCGAGGATGCTTCTGCAGCCGTGGGAGGACGCGGTCGCGCCCTGCCGGCAACTGCACGACGACAATCGCCGCCGCGAACACCGCGAGCAGCCCCAACATAGGGGGCACCGCTTGGTGATAGAGGATCAGGCCGGTCGCGGCCAGGCCCATCATGGCCAGGCCGTCGGTCAGGCGCTCGGCGAAAATGACCGGCGCCGAGACGCTGAGCGGCGTCCCCACGCGGCGGCGCAGCAGGACGCTCTTCAGCAACTCCCCCACCTTGCCCGGCGTGATCGCCATGGAGAGTCCACAGAGAAAGATGCCCAGGCTGTCGGCGAACGAGGCCGGGATGCGCAGTGTACGCAGATAAAGATGCCATTTAGCGAAGCGGAGGGCATAGTTCCACAGGGTAAGCGCCAGCACGGCGGGCACGTAGGCGAGCGGGAAGCGGTGCAAAGCCGTCCCCACCTTGGGCGCGTCGCCCACCAGTGCCAGCACGGTCAGCACGAGGATGCCGAAGAGTAGCGACAGCAGGAATTTACGCCACATGCCCCGCCGTACTGACTACCACGATTGCTATGGCGCCCCAGAGCAGAATGCACACTTGCAGCGGACGATCGTGAAGCAATACCTCTTCCGGGCTGGCTCCCAATGCCCGCTGATGCACCAGGTAGAGGTAGCGGAAGATGCCGTAGATGGCGAAGGGAACGGTCACCATCATACTATGGTTCCTGGGGAGGTTCGGCGCCGTGAAGGTATAGAGCGAGTAGGCCACGATAGTCGAGGCGGACACGATGCTGATTAGTTGATCCACCAGGTCCAGGCTGTATTCGGCCAGGTTTCGCCGGTGAGTGGACGCCAAGTGCTCAAGCTCGATCAATTCCTGGCGCCGCTTGCCCAGGGCAAGGAATAATCCGCCCAGAATGGTACACAGGTAGAGCCAGACCGAGATATCCACCTGGATCGCCAGGGCGCCGGCCGCCGCGCGCAGCACATAGCCCAGGGCAATGGCGAACACATCCAGCAACACTTCGTGCTTGAGCGTGAAGACATAGCCGAACTGGAGGATCATATAGGCCGCCGCCGCCTCGAAGAAGGTGCGGCCGAGCAGGTAGCAGAGGGCCAGGCTGACGATAAGGATCAGGACGGCTGCTCCTTTTGCCGCCGGAATCGGCAGGCGGCCCGAGGCAATGGGACGTAGGCGCTTCCGCGGGTGCATCCGGTCGCGATCCACGTCGAGGATGTCGTTGATCAGATACACCACGCCGGAAAGGGCGCAGAAGAGCGCGACGCAGGCGGCAGTGCGCCAGATTGCGCCGGGGTCACCCAGCTTGTTGGCCATAACCAGGGCGGCTACACAGAGCAGGTTCTTCGACCACTGGCGGGGGCGCATGGCCAGCACCACTAGAAGCGGCAGCGGCCTGGTGCGCAGCCTTACGGCGGGCAGATCAGCGGCGATTGGTCGCGGCGCGCTCTCCAGGTCCACCTGCCCTCCTTCCACCTCGTCTCATGCCTGTGCCGCCAACCGGCTCACCAGACAGTGTAGAGGACTTAGCTCCTCCGCGATATCCGGAAGATACATGATTTTCCGGCTATTGCGTTGAGCCTAAACGCATTCCTCATGGCAGCGTGAAGCGGAAGGTCCAGGGGCCGCCTATGAGAGCCCGCCCGGAGGAACTGGGGAGGCTCTCATAGGGATTTCGCCGCACCACCAGTGTGTAGCTCGCGTGCGCGACATAGTGCGGGTTGGGAAACCCAAAATCATACAGCCGGTCGGCGGGCGCCATGCGCGTCCAGTAGTCTTGAAACAAGGGTACGCCGTCGCCGCTCGCGTTCCCCGCGCTCAGGGTCAGCCAACTGTCTTCCAGGATGTGCCCTGGTTTGTCGCGTCGAAGGTACACCCGCACCTCGCTTCGCGTAGCGATTACATGGTCGAGAATCAAAGTGACGCCCTCGGTCGTAATCTCCTGCTCGGGATGGGTCTCGACGCGCACCGGATCCATCGCCACGGTCAGCGGCATCGTGAAGTCGTGATCGACTTTCAGGGTGTAGGAAAGTCTCGAAAACAGATCCGGCTTCCAGCGAGCAACAAGGGCGTGAGCGAAGTCCTGGGGCGATCCGATGCCTTGTGAGGGTAGGCCGCTCTCTCCCGTGATGTGCTCACATCCATTCGCCGCCTCTCTATAGTCTGCCGTTGGTTCCGCCACGCTGAGCGATGGGAGACGGAGTTGCAGCTGAAGCGGCGCCGAACCATGGGCGATCTGGTGAGTGTCGAATGCGGAAGACATGTCGACGGTATTGTCCTTCATACCTCCGATCCATTGGTCCAGCGGCTGCAGGCGTACGCGGCGGCTTGTACCGGGTATGATGCCGGTCGCGGCCGGCGCAAAGGTACCTGTAAGGCCCGCCAAAGTGCGATTGGCCGGCCCCTGAATGGTCCATTCGACAATAGCCCGGTTAGCGTCGCCGTATGCCCGGACAACCGAGACCGTGTACCCGCAATACTGCGATGACTGATGAACGGCGTGCCCAAACAAGCCAAGAGCACGGATCATCGAGGAAGGAAGGGGAGGACTCGGCGTCTCATAGCGCGGGCTATCGGTAACCGCAAGCCCCATGATGCTTACGCCCAACGCTACCACACTCAACACCACCGCGAGGCAAACCTGCCGCCAAGAGTGGATAGGGAACCGGCCGAGGCGCGCGCTCCGCGGCATGGTCTCGGCGACGTGATGAGCCAGGGTGGTCGCCAATTGAGCGCGCCACTCCGGCGGTGGACCTACGCGAGGGTTCTCGGCTCCATAGGCGCGATCCAGTTCACTCACGATCCGCTGAAGCGTGGGATCGGGCCGGGCGGACAGGAGGTCGGCATAGCGGCTAACGAGTGATGGCATAACTGCGCTCCTTGAGGGTTTGCATGGCGCGGCTCAGCCGTTTCTTTACCGCTCCCTCACGCTTGCCCAGCACTACGGCGATCTCGGCGGCGCTCAGGCCGGCAGCGAAGCGAAGGGCAAGCATCTCACGGGTCTCGGTCGGCAACGGCTCCAGAAGGAGCCGCAGGTAGGCGCGATCCTCCTTGGCCAGGATGGCGTCGCCCGTCGTATCATCGGCGTAGGGGTGACACTCTACCGGCAGGAGGTCCCAGGCTACGGTAACCCGCGCCTGGCGGTAAAAGCCGGCCACACAGTTACGTGCGATACGGAACAGCCAGGCCGCGAACGGCGCGGCGCCGGGCCGGTAGCGGGGCAGCGCGGCCAGCGCCTGCAGGAAGACCTGCTGCGTGAGGTCTGCTGCGTCCTCCCTGCTGTTGGTATGGGACCGCAAATAGGCATAGATGCGGTCTACGTAGCGATGATAGAGGATGGAGAACGCCTCGGCCCTTGCCGCCCGGTCCGAACCGGCGACGGTGCGTGCCAGGGCGGCGTCATCCGGGGGGACATGTTGCGGAGGGGCCTGGCCTGCCGTGAGCGGCAAGCTATAGGCTGACTGCATGGGGCGATCCTCTCGCGCTTGGCTTTCTGACTCCGGCCTTGGGGCTTCGCTTACTTTAACGCGCGTCGGCGTGCAATGGAGACATTCTTCGCCGGCTAATCCGGCCGTGTCATGCTCTTCCGCGGGCGGCCCGTTGTTCCGGCGGCCCTCCGCGGGATACTCCGCCGGCCGCGGCTGGGGTTTTGCGGACGGTCCACTGTTCCGGTGGTACATGGCAGGATACCCTGCCATGTACCACCTTATCTCTATCTTCCATATAGGAAGGGATCATCAATGCAGGGAGGTACACACCTGGCGTTCGGCACGGCGGCCGGCGTTGCCCTGGTCGGACTGGGCGGGGTCGGTTTAGGCGTGGGCGTGGTATGGGACCAGGTGAGTCTTCCCTTCACCACCGGTCATGCCCACCGGATCGCTTATCCTGACCTTTCGCTCTTGACCTGGGTAGCCCTGGCGGGCGCCGCTGCCCTGGGCAGCCT
>JAICHN010000139.1 GCA_025924845.1 Chloroflexota bacterium
CATGGCGGTAATTCTCAACGCGCCTGCCGTCTTCCGCTTTACGGCCCCGGCCAATCCAGCCCGCCATTTGCAAGCAGCGGCACTGATCGGCGCCGACACTGCCGGCGCCGATCCGGAAGCGGCCGGCGAGATCCTGGCCGGCGCGATCATCGACCTGATGCGGCGGATCGGCATCCCGAATGGGCTGCGGGCGGTCGGCTTCACGGAAGATGACGTGGACGATCTGGTAGCCGGGACGCTTCCCCAGCACCGCGTTACCAAGTTGGCGCCGCGCCCGGCTGAGGCGGCCGATCTACGGCGGCTGTTTCTTGACGCTATGTCATACTGGTAAAGCTCGGCGCCCGCGTGTATTGTGGAAGATCGTGGGCCCAATCGGAGGACGCTAACCATGGGACAGCCCGAACTGATCACGGTCGAGATTGATGTGCCGGCCTGGATGCGGGACGGCGTCGTGTTGCGCGCCAATATCTACCGGCCGGCTGGTGAAGGTCGCTGGCCTGTCCTGCTCTCTCGCCTCCCCTACGGCAAGGATCTTCCGGCCGGGAGGGCCGATCTGGACCCGGTCCAGGCCGCTCGGCGCGGTTATGTGGTTATTGTGCAGGACGTGCGAGGGTCCGGTACGTCGGACGGAGCGTGGTACCCCTTCCAATCCGAAGCCGACGACGGGGTAGACACCATCGCTTGGGCGGCCGATCTGCCGTACTCCGATGGACAGGTCGGTATGTACGGCGGCTCCTACCTCGGATTCACGCAGTGGGCGGCGGCGGTCAAACAGCCGCGGGCGCTCAAGACCCTGATCCCGATCGCCACCTGGGCCGATCCGTTCAATGGGATGATCTATCGCGGTGGCGCTCTTGAACTGGGTATTTCGGCGAGTTGGAACATGATAATGGGGCTCGGGGAATTGACCCGCCGCCATGCACGGGATCCCCAGGCCCTGGGCGCCGCATTGGCCGGGTGGGCCGGCGACTATGACGCGCTTGGACCGGAAGGGTTCCGCTCGCTGCCCCTTCGGGAATTCGCGCCGCTGCGCAGGCATGGGCTGGCCTCCGCATTCTTCGCAAATATCGAGGCGCCCCTGGACCGCGCGGCCGAGCCGTTTCCCAATCTGACTATTCTCGGCAAGCACGATAGGGCACGAATTCCCACCCTGAATATCGGCCTCTGGTATGACATCTTTTTGGCCGACACTATCACACACTACCAGGCCATGCAGGAGCAGGGGCAGCCCGCCAAGCTGCTGATCGGCCCCTGGGTCCATATTCGTACGAGCAATCCAATTGGAGAGCGCAACTTTGGATTCGGCGCCCAGGGCACGCTGATCGACATGCGAATGGATCTGGGCAAGCTGCAACTGCGCTGGTTCGACCACTGGCTCAAAGGGCGGGATACCGGGATGCTTCAGGAGGCGCCGATCTCCCTGTTCGTGATGGGTGCCAACGTGTGGCGCGATGAGTGGGAATGGCCCCTGGCCCGTGCCGTCCCTACGCCGTGGTTTCTGCACGAGGACGGAGCGCTCAGCCCCGAACCGCCTGCCGCGGAAACCCCGGATTGGTATGACTACGACCCGGCCAATCCAGTTCCCACCGTAGGCGGGGCCACCCTGATTATGACGCCGGAATATCCCCCCGGCCCTCGCGACCAGCGGACGATCGAAACTCGCCCCGACGTGCTCGTGTACACAAGCGATCCTTTGCGGCACGATACGGAGGTGACCGGCCCGATCACGGTCCACCTCTGGGCCGTCTCCTCGGCCCCCGATACCGACTTCGTGGCTCGGCTAGTCGATGTAATGCCCGATGGACGTTCGTTCAATCTGACCGACGGTATAGTGCGGGCGCGCCACCGCAACTTCGCTCTTGGTGAGCCGCCCTCGCCGATCGTGCCGGGGCAGGCGTACGAATACGTGATCGATCTCTGGGCAACCAGCAACGTCTTTCTGGCCGGTCATCGGATTCGCTTGCACGTGACCTCGAGCAGCTTCCCACGCTGGGATCGTAATCCCAACACCGGCCACCCGTTCGGGGCCGATGCTGAGCTGCGGGTCGCCCGGCAGACGATCCTGCACGATCACGATCACCCTTCCTACGTTATCCTGCCCTTAATCGGTGTTACGGACGGGGTATAAAGCCGCCGCCAAGCGGAAGGGCATCCTGTCGAGTTCGGCAGCGAAGGATGGGAGGGCCGCGGTGTTTTCCGAGTACCAGGGCACTCGACCAGGATGATAGCTCGACTTGCCGCCGGTACATAGTTCGCGGGAGGTGACGAGGTGGAACAGTCCGCGCGGACCCTGTTTCAAAACGCGGCATTGCTCGATGTTGCAGCTGGGGAACTCATTGCCAACCGTTCGGTGTTGGTGATTGGCGACACCATCGTCGAGGTAGGCGGGCCGGAGATTGCCGCGGCTGACGCTCATGTGGTCGATCTGAGCGGCATGACGCTGATGCCCGGTCTGATCGATGCCCATGTGCATGTAACCGCGGTTACCGCCGACCTCGCGGCACTCACCGAATGGCCGTCCACCTATGTCACGGCACGTACGGCGGGGATTTTGAGCGGCATGCTCAGCCGCGGCTTCACCACGGTGCGCGATGTGGCAGGGGCGGACTACGGCCTGGCCAGGGCGGTCGATGAAGGGTACCTGTGCGGCCCGCGCCTGATCTACGGCGGAAAGGCCCTCTCGCAAACCGGCGGCCATGGCGATGTGCGCGGTCCCGGCCGCATGGTATTCGGCACCTGCCGGTGCTGCCCAGGTCTGGGGGTAGTGTGCGATGGGGTGACCGAAGTGCGCCGTGCCGCCCGCGAGGAAATTCGCCGAGGGGCGTATCATATCAAGATCATGCTCAGCGGCGGAGTCGCCTCACCCACCGACCGTGTCGATTCCACCCAGTTTTCGCTGGATGAGATCCGGGCCGCGGTAGAGGAGGCCGAGGCGGCCAATCTGTATGTCACCGGTCATGCCTATACGTCCAGGGCAATCAACCGCGGGCTGCGGTGCGGCGTCCGCTCAATCGAGCACGGCAACTTGATGGACGAAAGCTCGATTCCCCTCTTTCAGGAGACCGGCGCCTTCTACGTACCCACCCTGGCCACGTACTCGGCGCTCGCGGCTCGTGGACGGGCCTTCGGGCTGCCCGAGCCCAGTCATAAGAAGGTATTCGACGTGCTGGATAGCGGCGTGCAGGCATTGGCAATGGCGCACAAAGCAGGCATCCCGATTGCCTTCGGTACCGATCTGCTGGGTGGGATGCACGAAGATCAGCTTTCGGAGTTCACCCTGCGCGCTCAGGTACAGCCCGCGGCGGACATCATCCGCTCGGCCACGGTCACGGGGGCTCGGTTGCTGCGGATGGAGGGCCGGATTGGGGTTATCGCCCCGCAAGCCTCGGCCGACTTGCTGGTGGTCGATGGGAACCCACTAAGCGATATCGGGGTGCTGGTCGATCCGGAGCGTAGGCTGAGGCTGATCATGAGTAGAGGGCAAATCGTCAAGGATTCCTTATCGAAGGCTCCCTAGCATGGTCGGGTGCCGGGGCGGAAGCCAACTATCCTGAGTGGTCTATCACGTACTTGGGACCCTGGTCGTGAAGCTGTAGTGATCGACCTCACACACCGGCATGTAGCCGATCTCCTGATAGATGTGGTTCGCGGTCGGATTGGACCGATCCGTGAACAGAAAACAGAATCGACGCCCTTCGACCAGCAGGATCCGGCTCAGGGCCG
Source organism: Chloroflexota bacterium (assembly GCA_025924845.1). Next base: position 3,724 of record JAICHN010000139.1, read on the forward strand.
CGACGGCGGCGGTCGCGTACCCGTGTTTCCGACGGGAGGGTGGGGTATAGACCGGACCAATACGGATTCCGTTCTGAGTCGGGCCTGCCGCCCCAACCAGAGAAGTCGGTCCTCGATCATCCCACACATAGAGGCGTCGGTCGGCAGCGGCCAGTATGCGCTCAGCCAGACCGGTGCTATCCTCTTGCGGCTCATCAGGTAGTGCTTCCTCATGGAAAGCAGTGAGCCAGACGACTGCCCTAGCGTGGTCCGCCGGCGCCAGGGGACGCAGCCGGCCGGAGACACTCGCTACCGTTCTCACCGTATCGAGCCGACAAATACGCTCGGCCCTGGTCAGTTGGGAGGACTGTCCCGTGCTCGTGGACCAATCGCGGACAAACAAGGCCGCTAGGTCGGAAGGGGCCAGGACACCGGGTACGACATCGGGCGCGCTCTGAAGGTCGGCGACGACAAGGGCAAGAGATTCCGGCCTATCCGTATGCGATAGAACGAGTTGAAAAGGAGGGGTCATGAGAGCGGCCAGAACTACCACTCCATTCTCGTCCACGGTCGCAAGGTAGGGAGTCGGCTGTTCTGGTGTTCGGGTCAGGCTCTCCGCGATGCCAAGCATCAGACCATTGCAGGCTTCGTGTTGGAGAAGGAAAGCGCGCGCATGGTCGTAGAACCGGCGCGGTTCCGCGAAGCGTCGCAGTTTCACCAATCTGGACCTTTCGGTATCGCAAGCCCCGTGTCAGAGGAGGCCGTGAAGGGTCGGCTCGACAGCCCTCTAAAGGTAACTGATGCTTGGTTAGATTTCTGCAGATGGTGCTGCACATAGCGATTTGATAATCAAATCGCTATGTGCAGCACCATCCTCAGTCGGCAAACCTATGCATGCCCTCTTGCCAAAAGAACAATGTTGCAGCTACGATACGGCACAAGTATATAGGTGCTGTTCGGTCATTGAGGTAAACGTATGCGAGTATCCGGCAACCGACGCCTGGTCACCGCTTTCGTCGTGCTTACGATCGTGGCATCACTGATATTTTTCGTAATTGAACGGCAAGACGGCCCCGCTCAAGCCGGCCGCCTAAACGGCCCTTCGCCGTTCCCCTTTGGCTCGCCGACCCCGAACGGCCTGACTGCCACACCGACGCCCGTCGGCTTCGCATCGGCAACGGACACCGACACCGTCACCCCGACCCCCACCGAAACCCCAGCCGGCGGCCCAGACCCCACCGGTACCCCTACCAGTAACCTCACGCCCGTGACCATAACTCTTAGCCCTACCCCCAGCGGCACCGCCACTGCCAGTCCCACCCCAAGCATAACCCCTGCTTGGACAGGCACCCCGACCGGGACCGGCACCATTACGGCCACGCCCTCACGCACCGACACCGCTACCCGGACCCCTACCAAAACCGAGACCTCGACCAAGACGACGACCGTCACGCGCACCGGCACTCCCGGCCCCGATGATGCTCAGTCCACCCCTCCAACCGCGACCGCCACGGATACCGATCAACCGGTCCAGAGCGCCGCTGCCCCCACGTCCCATACGACACGCGTCGCTGTTACCGCGTATTTCGCCGAGGGATACACCGGGCAGGCGGCGACCAACGGCAAGGTCACCTACACGGAGACGCTTAATGTGCTCAACCCCACCAACGCGCCCGCGCCGGTGACAATTACCTATTACTTCGCGGACCAGGGGCGTTCGCGCGAGGTCAGCCGCATGGTGGGTGCCCAGAGTGTGCTCCGTGAACGGGTGAACCGCGATGTTGGACCAGACCGTGTGGTCTCGGCCGTGGTCCAATCGAAGACCAAGCTCTATGTGAGCCGCACGATCACGCGGGCCGACGCCGGACGACACCGGCTGGATGGCAGTACCAGTCTGCCCGCCCCGGCACCCGCCAAGAGTTGGGATTTCGCGGAGGGCTTCACCGGAGCGGCCTTTCAGGAATATCTGGCGCTCTTCAACCCCTCCTCCAGTCCGGCAACGGTGACTTTGCGGGCGGCGCCCCAGGCAGGATCGGCGGCGCGAGCAAGAGCGGTCGTGGTCACTGTGCCCGGGCTCGGGCGAGTCACCGTGAACATGCACGCTCTTAACCTGGGAGCACAGGTGACGACCAGCGGCGTACTGGTCCGCGCCAAGCAGCCGATAGTGGCCGAAAGGGTGGAGTATTTCGGCGACGGCATCGGCTCCAGCAAAGCCGGGTCTACGGTGACACTCGGCATGACGCTCAGTTCGAGCAGGCGCAGCCTACGCATTCCCTTCGCCGATTCCGGGGGCACGGCGCCGGGCAAAGGGCCACAACCCACCGGTAACCAGGCATTCATCGCGCTGCTCAACCCCAACTCATCCGGTCCAGCAGTTACGGTGACGGCAGGCTTCGCGGACGCCCTGGGCCAACGCCTCGGCCGGCCGGTGGTCATCAAGGTGGCGCCGGGGACACGCCGGACGGTCGGCGCCAACGCCGTCGTGGGCAGCGGAGCGATTGCCCCGTTCAGCATGGCCCTGAGCGCCACAGGGCCAATCGAGGCCGAGTCGGCCCAGTATTTCGGCGGCTCACCGAACGCGGCGAGGGCGCCGGGGGTGGTTATCCCGGCCTCATCCATCCCATTGACCGATGCTTTTTTCACGGACCTCGGCGCCAAGCTTGCCGACGGCACGCCGCTGCGGCGGAAGGTATATCTATACAATCCAGGCAGCAGCCCAGCCCATATTTCGGCAACCTACTTTACCGGCGCGGGGCCCCTGTCCCATACCACCGCCTATGCGGTGCCGGCAGGCGGGATCACCACCGCCGATATCCAGGCGGATGCGTCAGACGCGGACCTTTTAGGCGCGGAGTTTCGTTCGGCGGATGCCTTTATCGCGGTGGCCGTCGGGCGTAGCGAAGACGGTCGATGCGCGCTCGCGGAGCCGGCAAGCGCCCGCTACTGATCGCCCCTGGATTCCCGCGTTGAGAGTGCTCGCCGGCGGTCGCTCAGCAGAACCCATCACGATGCCATATGTAAGGCACTGTGTTGACGCGCTATTTTGGCCGTATTACCATTTTGGATGTGGTCACAGGCTGCTCTTACCGAAGAGGGCGGGTGGGCCGACTTAAGCAAACGCAGTGTAGTGCGAGCGGGTTGGGAGTGACCAGGGAGAGGCCAAGCGGTAGGAATACAGTCAGCGCCGGCGTGCCTGCCCCGGGCTGAATCGAGCGATGACTGTACGTGGAAGTCCAGCAGCCTGAGTGAAGGAATCGTTGACATCCGGATCGGTCGCGGCGTAAAAGCCGCGGATCGGATCCAAAATGTACTCCGGTCCCGGGACACAATCGCGCCCGTCGACCGGACAAATGCCAACGGGGGCAACACCATCCTCACGGGTGTCCCTCCAGGCTGATATCTCAGCAATATAAGCGTCGTGCAGCCCTCACCGGCCAGGTAGTTGCGCGTGTGAAATCGTCGTACGCTGTCGTACTCCCTTTAGAGTGATCGAAAGGAGGAGCGGTATGGCTGTGCCACCGCGACGCCCATGACCCCGGTTGCCGAAAATCCCGGCGTCAGCATTATCATTCCTGCCTACAATGAAGAACAGCGCCTGCCGCGCACCCTGGCCGCGCTCGAGCGGTATCGCGAGCGGTTTGACGGTGAGTTTGAAGTAATAGTCGCCGACGATGGCAGCAGCGATGGGACCGCCGCCCTGGTGGATCGAAAAGCCCGCACCATGCCGTGGCTCCGGCTCCTCAAGCGCCCCCATCGCGGTAAGGGGGCGGCGGTGCGAGCAGGCATGCTGGCTGCCCAACAACCACGGCTTATCCTCTGCGACGCCGATCTTTCCATGCCTCTGGATCAGCTTGATCGATTCCTGGATGTCTTGGATAACGGCGGTCAGGTGGTGATCGGTTCGCGCATGCTGCCGCAGTCCAGGCGTTACGACAACCCACCGCTTCGTCGCCTGATGAGTTGGGGCTTTAACCTGCTGGTGCGGCTCATGCTGGTCCCAGGCGTACACGACACCCAGTGTGGCTTTAAAGCATTCCAGCACGAGGTGGCACGCGATCTCTTCGGTCGCCAGTACCTGAATGGTTTCACCTTCGACGTAGAGATTCTCTACCTTGCTCGTCGTCGAGGCTACAAGATGCTTGAGGTGCCGATAGATTGGTACTTCGACGCTGATTCCCGCGTGAGAGCGGGCGCCGATGCCGTCTCGATGGCCCTGGATCTGTTTCGGATTCGCTTTCGCGCCCTACTGAGGCAGTACCGCCAACCTATCTACGGTGCGCGGGAGGACCGCCTGGCCGCATCGGATCAAGTCGGGCGGCTGGGCCGGGCCTGGCAGTCCACGGTGGGGATCTCCATGGTGTTGGCACAGATTGCCTTCTGGTTCGGCTTGCTTCCCGTCGTCATGTTTGGGCTCTTCACTGCCCCACTCGTGATGGCGTGCGCTTTCCTGGTGGGCTACGTGCTCTTCGCTTACGTTCGACACTCTTACCTGCATCACTCGGAGGTCTGATGAACATCTATCTGCCCTGTATGCCGCGGAACTTCGGGGCGATTGCCCACGGCCTAACAGTTTGGCGACTCGTGGCATGGGAAGGTCGATCATGACGGTGCGAACACGCGTAATGGATGTGGGAACGCTGGGCGAACGACTGGTCGCCGAGGATCGGGTTAGCGCGGAGGAGCTCAAAGACGCTCTACGCCTTCACCCCGCTTTGCGCGTCAAGCTGGGCCGTGGGCTGCTGGATCTTAGCCTCGTTAGGGATGATGAGGAAGCATCAGATCCATTTTCGATGCTCCCGGCGCCGGCGCGTACCATACCGCCCAGCGATTCTCGGCTGCGCGACCTGGAAAGACGCCTGCCGGAGAGCGTCCAACGCCGCCTGAATCTCGTGCCTCTCTTCGATACCGTGGATGCCCTGGTCGTGGCCACCCCTGATCCGCAGAATCAGGAAGCCTTGGAGGAAGCCGGCGAGCGGGCCGGCAGACCAATCAGGGCGGTGGAGTGTACCACGGAAGAACTGGATATGGTGATGGAGACCCTCCATCGCTCCGAGTATCTTCACCGCAGCGCGAATGAGTTGCGCGAACGCAAACCCGAGCAGTCCGCGTTCAGGGTGCTCACCAAACCGCAGGTGAATGCGCTGAGGATCATGCTGGTGGCAGCGGTCGTTTCGTTCTGGTTCTTCCCGGCCATTACGGGAGTGGTCCTGATGGGGAGCTTCATGCTCTTCTATTTGGTTTTCTCCCTGTACCGCTGCCATCTCATCTACCGAGGCCTGTCCCACGATCTCGAGATACCGGTCTCCCCCGAGGAGTTGGCGGCCCTGGACGAGGCCAAACTGCCAATCTACACCATACTGGTGCCGCTCTATCGCGAAGCCGCCGTGCTTCCCACCTTGCTGGAAGGGCTGGCGAGGCTGGATTACCCCAAGGACAAGCTTGACGTCAAGATCCTGCTCGAAGCAGACGACGTGGAGACTCTGGCCGCCGTTGCCGCTACCGAGCTGCCGCCTTCGGTGCGCCCCGTGGTAGTGCCTGCCGCCGCACCGCGCGGCAAGCCCAAGGCTTGTAACTATGGACTGCTTCACGCGCGCGGGGACTATGTGGTGATCTTCGATGCCGAGGATGTCCCCGATCCCGATCAACTGAAGAAGGTGGTCGCGGCATTCCGTAAGGTGCCCCGCGACGTGGTTTGTTTGCAGGCAAAGCTGACCTACTACAACGCCAACCAGAATCTGCTGACTCGCTGGTTCTCCGTCGAGTACTCCATGTGGTTCGACCTCTTCTTGCCCGGCCTGGACGTCGGCAACGCGCCGGTCCCCCTGGGCGGCACCTCAAATCACTTCCGCGCCGCGCGGCTGCGCGAGGTGGGCGCCTGGGATCCCTTCAACGTCACCGAGGATGCCGATCTGGGAATCCGGCTCTCTCGGCTAGGCTGGCGCACGGCGGTGCTCGACAGCAGCACCCAGGAAGAGGCCACCAGCCAGGTCTTTAATTGGATCCGGCAGCGCTCGCGCTGGGTCAAAGGCTATATCCAGACGTATCTGGTTCACATGCGTCATCCGATCAGCCTGTGGCGGGAGCTCGGTACCCGGGGCTTCTTCAGCTTCAATATGGTGATCGGCGGCACGTTCCTCAGTTTCCTGCTGAACCCCCTCCTCTATCTGTTGACGTCTATGTGGTATCTGTTCCACCCAGACGTGCTGCATACGCTGTTTCCGGCGCCGGTGTTCTATCTGGGCATCACCAGCCTCTTCGTCGGAAACTTTACCTTCATCTATCTGAATCTGGCAGGCTGTATGCGGCCCGGCTTTTACGACAAGGTGAAGTATGCCTTGATCTCACCCCTGTACTGGGCCTTGATGAGTTGGGCAGCCTGGAAGGGGTTCCTGCAACTCTGGACCAAGCCGTTCTACTGGGAGAAGACCATGCACGGCCTGTACCAGGCTGACGTGTTGGCGGCCAACCCGGCTGACGTGCTGGCGGCGCCGAGCGCGGATGGGCGGGAAGTGGTGGCATGAACGAGGCGCCTTCCACTCAGGTTCAGCCGATGCATCCCGCGGGCCCATCCATCGCACTGCGGCTGGGCGCGGGCCGCGCTCAAGCCAGGGCCGCGGCCCGCGCCGAAGCCAGGCCTTTCGATTGGTCGCTGCTCCTGGCGGCACTGGCAGCGGCCGTGGCCGGCCTCGTGGCCCTGGCCTATTCGTATGAGCACAATCTGATTCTTGTCTACAGCGACGCGGGCTCCCATCTGAACATCGCGCGGCGCGTGTTGGACTCCCGTACTCCAGGTATTGCCCAGCTCGGCACCGTCTGGCTTCCGGTCCCCCACATCCTGTTGCAGCCGTTCATCCAGAGCGACTTCTTGTGGCACTCCGGACTGGCGGGCAGCATCGTCGGCTTCGCCTGCTTCGAGATCGCCGCCGTATCCCTATTTCTCTCCATTCGCCTGATCGTCCAGCACGAGATCGCGGCCTGGGTCGGGCTGCTGGCGTTTATCACCAACCCAAACATCCTCTACGTGCAGACCACGGCGCTGACCGAACCCGTACTCCTGATGTCCATGACCGCGTCCGCCTATGTCCTCTTGCGCTGGAGCAAGCAGGAATCCCAGGCCGATCTCTTGACCGCCGGATTGCTGGCCCTGGTGGCGGTGGGAAGCCGCTACGATGGTTGGTTCTTCGTTATAGTGTCTGGAGCGCTGGTC
>JAICHN010000140.1 GCA_025924845.1 Chloroflexota bacterium
ACGACGACAGCGGCGGCGTTCGCGCTCAAGCGGGCCGCCGCCGAGGCCGCGTCCCTGGTGGATTTCGCCCTGTGGGGCGGCTTGGTGCCCGGCAATCTGGACGATCTAGAGCCGCTGGCGGCGTTGGGAGCGATCGGCTTCAAGGCATTCATGTCCAATAGTGGGATCGACGACTTCGCGGCGGCCGACGATTACACCCTGTACGAAGGGATGCGCATCGCGGCGCGGCTGGGACGCATCGTTGCCGTGCATGCCGAGAACGACGCGATCACCGGCGGCCTGGCCCGCCGTGCCACGGCCGAGGGACGCTCCGGCGCCCGCGACTATCTAGCCTCCCGTCCGGCCATTGCCGAATGGGAGGCGATTGGCCGGGCGATTGGCCTGGCCGAAGAGACCGGTTGCGCGCTCCACATCGTCCATGTAAGCACCGGCCGCGGCGTAGTGTTGACGGCAGAGGCGCGTACACGCGGCGTGGATGTGAGTTGCGAGACCTGCCCCCATTACTTGGTACTCACCGAGGAGGATCTGGAGCGTCTGGGTGCCGTCGCCAAGTGCGCTCCGCCGCTTCGCCCGCGCTCTGAGGTCGAGGCGCTATGGGAGCATCTTCGCGCCGGTACCTTGCCGATGGTAGCCTCGGACCATTCGCCGGCCCCTGCATCGATGAAAGAGGGAGACGATTTCTTCCGCATCTGGGGCGGGATCTCGGGTTGCCAATCCACCCTGCCGCTCTTGCTGGCCGAGGGCCACGCGGCGCGAGGCTTGCCGCTCGATGTGATCGGTCGGCGGACGGCGGGCTATCCGGCGGAGCGCTTCGGCCTGGCGCCCGATCGAGGGGCACTGCGGGTAGGCGCTTACGCCGACCTGGCGCTGGTCGATTGTGCTCACGAATTCACCATCGCGGCAACCGATCTCCTCTACCGCTACCGGCACGGCCCCTACCTAGGCCGTCGAGTTCGGGGACGGCCGACGCGGACGCTGGTGCGCGGGATCACGGTGCAACGCGACGGGGTGTATCTGGACCACGCCATAGGGCGATTGGTCGAACCGATTGTGTCCTAACGATTGCTTAGGGTATGCTGTGCCCTGAATGAACCCTCTGGTCGAGGCCCCCATACTGAGATCGGCACAGGTGGATGGACGGCGAGATTTCAGATCCTTATGGCGTCCTTGGCCTCTCCCGAACGGCCGATGCGGACGAACTGAAGCGGGCGTATCGGAAGCTCAGCCTGGCCTGGCATCCCGATCGCTATGCGTCGGGCACTGATGCCCAGCGGCACGAGGTCGAGCGGCGTTTCAAGCTGATCAATCAGGCATACGTGGCCATTGGCGACGTGTTGCGTACGCGAAGCGAAGCCCAGGAAGCGGCGGGGCGGATCGTCATCGAGCGGTCCGACAGCAGGGTGGAGGCCATCCGCTCCGTCGTGGCCAGCGCGGCGTTGCGGGTAGTGCCCAATCTGCCGCGCCGCACCTACATCAGCGTGGTCAGTATGGTCGAGTTCATGCTTTTCGACACCCTGGCCGTGGGCGATCGGGCTTTCGAGTTCGGCTTCGAGGCAGCGGTTCGTGAGGCGTTGGATTTTGCCGGCCTAGCGCCGAACTCGCGGGCAGACTGCATGAAGGTACTCGATACCGCCGTGGACGACCTGACCTGGCGCGGCAAGGGCGCTGACCCCAAGACCTGGCAAACACTACTCCGTCCCCTGGAAGAGGCTATGTATCCAAATCGCCCCGCCCCTGCCGACCCACCGATGCGTTCGGTTTCCAAGCAGGAGCCGCCCCCCCTACTGCGGCGTGAGCCGCCATTTCAGGCAGCACAAGTGGCCCTGTTGGTGTTGTTCTTCATCCTGATCCTGCCCTTCTTGCCGCTGGCCGGATTGCCTCGGGTGCTCCTCCTGCTAATCGACCTCGGTGGGCTGGGCTACCTGACGTTCGGCCCTCGTGCGGTCTAAATCCGTGCGGTATTATAGTTGAGGGAGGGTGCGCCATGACCGCTGAGTTGCAGTTCGGGCCGCTCTGGACCGTCGAGCAGTATCTGGAGTTGGAGCGCGATTGCCAGGTCAGGCACGAGTATCATGACGGCTACGTCTATGCCATGGCGGGCGGCACGCAGGCCCATAGCCAGATTGCGGGAAATATCTATGCCTTACTTCGCATCGCGGTTCGAGGCGGTCCATGTCGAGCCCTCAATCCGGATATCAAAGTTCGCCAGTCGAAAGAGCACTACGTCTATCCCGATGTCGTGGTGACCTGCGATCCACGCGACCATATGCCCAGCCGTGTATGGGTGGACTACCCGATCCTGGTGGTGGAGGTGCTCTCAAAGGCCACGGAACGGCATGACCGGGGCGACAAATTCGAGGGCTATAAGCGTATCCCTACCCTTCGCGAGTATATGCTCGTGGGCTATAAGCGGCGGGGCGTGGAGGTCTGGCGCCGCACCGAGGACGATATCTGGACGGTGATCAGCTATGGCCCGGGGGCCGAAGTGACGCTGGAAAGCGTGTCCTTAACCCTTACCCTCGATCAAATCTACGAGGACAGCGGCCTCTAAGCCGAATCTCCGTCCAGGCTCACCGGTCGGCCCGCCTCGTAGACCGCCTTCTCGTCCGCGTTGTACACCCAGACCCTGCGTTGGCCCATCACCCGCCAGCCGGCGGCGTCGACACGGACCAGTGCCGTATCTTCTTCGATTCCTAGCAGTATGGCGCCGGCGGGCACATTTCGCACCAGCCGTTCCGCCGCCTCGTCACCGATGAACGAGGCGATGCGGTCGTAGTGCGGGACCACGATCAGCCGAGGAAGGACGCCCAGGGCAGGGGTCCAGGCCGGGCGCTCGTCCTCGCGCAGACCGCGAAAGCGGGAGGTTTGCCCGCAGATCGCCATGGCCCCCGCGCTGCAACCGGCCAGGGCGGCGCCCTCGGCATGGCGGCGGGCAATGATTGCCCAGGCAGGGGTATCATGCATTGTCTCGATCAGGTGCAGCGGATTGCCGCCGGAGAAGTAGTAGAAATTTGCCGCTTCCAGGGAGGCAAGCATGCGGGGATCGTGAGCGTCTCGACGATTGAGGATAGGCACCGCCTCGGCTTTGGCGCCCAGCCGGGTGAAATGTTCCAGTCCCATGCGTGCCCAACGCGCCGGGCTTTCAGGTTCCTCCAACCCGGATGCCGTGGGGAGGACGGCCACGCGGGTCGCCGCCGCTCCGCCCAGGCAATCGCTCAGCGCCGCGTCCGTCTCATCCATTACAGGAAGGAATTCGCCCGACCCTACCAGGGCGACCGGGCCTGGAATCCGCATTTCTTTACCTACCGTCACTGCTTATCGTTCCGATTCATGCAGGTGCGCGTGCGTGTGCGAATGATCCGGCCAGTGCCGATGCTCATGCGTGTGCGGCTCACCGGCCGGCGGAACTTCCGCCGGCTCGTGCGGTCGGACGCCTCCCACGTGGTGCGGATGCTGGTGGCCGAACCAGTGCTGGGTCGGTACATAATTCGCGACCAGCAGGCTTTGCCCGTGGTGCCAGCGGCGGTAGAAAAGATCAAAGTTGCGCTTGCTTCGCACCCGACGCTCTTCTTCGGTGAGGCTGAACCATTCTCGATGAGGATGCTTGATCAGCAGGTCATCCAGGTTGGGCACCCGGCGGACCAGATAGCCCGCCGCCTTAGAAAACAGGCTGAGATGGATGTCGGCCATGCGATAGAAGCGGAATCGTTCCTCAAAAAATCCCATTTCGGTTAAGAGCGAGCGCCGAAAGGCGATCAGATAGCCCTCGACCGCATCGGCGTCCGGCCCCGCCGTTTCCTGGAACTCCTTGAGGTCGGTGGTGGTCAGGGCATACGGCCCGACCAGGCCCGTCTTGGGGTCGGCGAGCGCGTGCGTCAGGGGAGTCCAGATATCCCCCGCCACTTCGATGGAGGTATCGAGCAGTACCACGACTTCGCCGCGCGCGGCGCGCAACCCCGCGTTCCGCCCGGCCCCAAATCCCATGTCGTGGTCCGCGAAGAAGACCTGGGTCGCGACCGGGCCGCCGTTGGCGGTGGTCACCGGCTCGCGTGCCAGGGAAAGAGCATACGCGGTCGTCGAATCGGTCGAGCCGTTGTCGACAACCACCAGTTCGAAAGGTCCGCGCGGAGGGTGACGGAGCACGCTCTCCACGCAGCGCCGCAAGTCGTCCGCGTTGTCGTGCCCAAGGAGGTGGATCGAAAAGGCGCACGAGGCAGGCTCGGCCAGCCGGTTGGGCGTATCGGCGGAGCGGCTGATCATCTTCACATCCCGGTCGGTCTGGCCGGTTAAATATGGGCCGGATCGGGTGTCGCGGATGGCGAAACCTTCGGCCTCGACCCTGGCCCGCAGCCGATCGGCCGTCACAAAGAGGCCGCGATCACGGGCGTGGGCTCGATCGGCCGTGAGCATGTGTACCTGATCCGGCACGTCAAGCCCCGGTTCCACCATGATCTCGTCATGCCCCGTGGGCCGGGCGGCCAACCAATCGGCCAGACCGAAGCCGAGAATGCGGTCAAAATCGAGCACGAGGGCAAGGCGCCTGGCCGGAGGCATATCGTATCGGTCGCGGCGTACCAGATCCCACACCGCGGCCATGGCGCGGGGCATATGCAGATCATCTTCGATGGCGGCCGTGAAATCAGCACGGCACTGTCGTTCGCCTTCAGCGGCAGCCTGGTTCGCGGCCGACTCGGCCTCGCGCAGGGACTTCATGGCATGGCGCAAGCGATTGAGCCCGGTCTGAGCGGCACGCAGCGAAGAGAAGGTGAAATTGATCCTGCTTCGGTAGTGGACCATGCTGTAGAGGTAGCGAAGGGCGATTGGGTCGAAGCCGCGGCGGATTATATCGTCGAGGGTGTAGGCGTTTCCAGTCGACTTGGCCATTTTCAGCCCGTCGCAGAGGAGATGTTGTGTGTGGATCCAGGTGCGCGCGAAGGGCTGCCCGGTATGGGCTTCGGTCTGGGCGATCTCATCCTCATGGTGGGGGAAGATATTGTCGACGCCGCCGGTATGGAGATCGATGGTTGGCCCCAGGTGGGCGAGTGCCATGGCGCTGCATTCGATATGCCAGCCGGGGAATCCGCGCCCCCAAGGGCTATCCCAGGCCATCTCGCGGCCCGGCTCGGCCAACTTCCAGAGCGCGAAGTCCTCGGGCCGGCGCTTGTCCGAATCCTGCTCCGTGTCGGCGGCGGGCAGTGATCGGGCGAGCTGGTTTCCGGAAAGTGCGCCGTAGGCTGGAAATTGCGTGACATCGAAGAATACGTTGCCGTGAACTTCGTAGGCAATACCCTTGGCCACGAGGTCGCGGACGATCGCCAGCATGTGCGGCACATGGTCGGTGGCGCGCGGCGCCACGCTCGGGGGGAGAATGTTGATCGCCCGTTCGTCCTGCTGGAAGGCCGCCGTATAGAAGGCGGCGATCTGGGCGGCGGTGCGCCCCTCTTTGCGTGCCTGGGCGATAATCTTATCTTCCCCCCGGTCAAGCACTTCCTGGCGCATATGCCCGACATCGGTGATGTTCTTGACCATGGTGACCCGGAGTCCTTGGTACTCCAGGGCCCGTCGGAGCCAATCCGCCGTCGCGAAGGCGCGCAGATTGCCGATATGGATATTGCGGTAGACCGTGGGCCCGCAGGTATACATACGGATCTCGCCTGGATAGACGGGGACGATCTCGTTCAGCGATCGGGTCAGCGTGTTGTACATCCGCATCGGGCCGCTCCAAAGCGTAGGGTTCTCCCCCTCAGTGTAAACGGATTATCATCTCCCCAGGATCTACCTGGCCGGCAGGCGAGCCGGCGCCATTACCGTCCCGCGTGACGCGGCAGGGCGCGCGCCAGGGTGTGCGGCGCCTGCCCCGCCCGCCAGATACTGAGTACCCAGCACAGGAATGCCCCCATAAGCGCGCAGGACACCACGATGCCGGTGAAGGCATGGCCTCCGGCCATGGCCACGGCTACGGCGAACCAGAACGGCAGGGCGATACCCCAGCGGGCCAACAGGAGATTGCGCGCTCGGCGTACCGCCCCGACCGTGTTCGGTCCCGGCGTGGCACGTCGGCGCTGATGCAGCCCGACGAAGGGACCGATATAGGCGGCGGTGGGTAGGTACACGGCGAGCAGCATAAGCGCGACGGCGCCGATGCCTCCCGCGGCCGACCCCAGTGAAGCCCGCGCCACGTTCAGGGCCACCAGCGAGAGCGGCACCGTTATGCCGGGAAGGATTGTGATCCAGAAGTAAAAGGGAGCCTCTACCGCCTGCAACATCTCCGTGGTGGCGGGCAGCACGCCCTGGAGCGCAGCCCGCATCTCCAGGGCGTCGGCATAGCGCTCGCGAGGGTCGAGCGCCAGCGCCCTGGCGATAACCGCCCCGGTGGAGGGTCGCAGGCCAGGGCGGAGCGCGCCTGCCGGCGGATGGCGGAAGGGCATTTCCTGGTCCGGATTATAGCCGGTGAGGAGGCGATGGAGGGTAGCACCGAGCGCATAGATATCGCTGCGCGCATCGGCAAAGCCCTGATACTGTTCCGGCGCGGCATAGCCGGGCGTGCCGACGGCGGTGCCGGGCAAGCCGGGCGCGGCCCGACGGGCGACCCCGAAATCGACCAGCACCAACTCCCCGGTGTCGGCCCGTTCAAGGATATTGGCAGGCTTGAGGTCGCGATAAATAATCGGCTCGGCCTGATGATGGAGAAAGTGCAGGACCTCGCAGATCTCGACGCCCCAGCGGAGCACCTGATCCTCGGAGGGCAGCGCGTAGGCGGCCCGCATCTCCAGGCTTGGCCCGGGAACCGCCTCCATGACCAGGTAACTGCGATCGTGCTCGGAAAAGCCCGCGTGTAAAACAGGCAGCGAACGATGACGCAGGGTGCTGAGCAGGTGAGCTTCGCGCAGGAACCACCCAAGCGCCTCTTTCCGTTCAGACGGGGCGAGGGCGCCGAAAATCAATTCCTTCAAGACCATTGCCGTCTCGCCGCGCGCCAGATCCACCACGCGGTAGACGGTGCTCATCGGCCCGCGATGGATCTGATTCAGGATACGATAACGCCCCGCCACGACACTGCCCGCCGGGCGTGCAAGCTGCATGTGACTGCTGAGCGTGACCGCGACCGAGCAGCTCGCCGGGTCGAGATGATGCAAGCCGCAGGCCCCGCACGGGGCCGCTACTACCGACATACCGCCGCCTTCTCCGACAACCCTCATCTGTTTCCCTCTCATGGTACCGTACGGAAGGCCGTGTGGGACGATAGTTATGGTCGCGATCGTCTCCATGTGCGCGAGTTTCTTACTCCGGACAGCGTAATCGGCCCGCCTGGCGGTCAATCGTTCCGCTGACACGCCGGCGTGGTGTACCCTTGGAGCGTTGGTGACCGACCCGCTAGCCGCACCCTGTCATGATCGTTCGGGGTCGCACATAGGCGGCGCCCAGCGGCCCAGATCCGGCCGCGGCCGGCAGGTCCGGGCCGAACACGGCGGCAAGCGACGGTTGCATTTCTGGGGGAAAGCAGCATGTCCAGATCGAGCGAGCACAACGAAACCGTACGCCGCGAATTCACCAGCCAGGCGACGGCATACGCGAGCAATCCGGTCATCTCCGATCGCGAGCGCATCGACCGATTCTTTCAAGCGGTGCATCCGCCCGGCACGGCATGCGTACTGGATGTAGCTACGGGTCCGGGATACCTCGCCATGTATTTCGCCGAGCGATGCCGCGAGGTTACGGGGATCGATCTGACCGCCGCGCCGCTTGAGTTGGCGAACCGCATGCGCGATCAGCGCGGCCAGGCAAACCTACGGTTTGAGCAAGGGGATGTCGCGCATCTCCCCTTTTCCGAGGGCACATTTGATGTCGTGATCTGCCGCTTTGCCCTGCACCACATGTTGGAGCCGCGCGTCGCGCCGGCTGAGATGGCGCGGGTATGTCGCACGGGCGGCGTGGTGGCGGTCGAGGATCTGGTGGTGAGTGAGCATACGGCGCGTGGGGCGTATCAGAACAGGATAGAGACGCTCCGTGATTCGTCTCACGTTCGAGCGCTTCCCTTGAGTGAGCTGCTGATCCTGTTCGCCCGAGAAGGGCTGGAGGTCGAAACGGTCTATACGAGTCAATTAACTCCAGTCGTGGAACAATGGCTAGCGAATGCGCACACCCCTGCCGAGCGGGCCAATGAGGTGCGTGAACTGGTGGAGGACGACGAGAAAAGTGACCTCAGCGGGATGCGCCCCTTCCGCCAGGGGGACCAACTTGCCTTCATCCAGCGTACGGGGGCGGTAATCGGCCGCAAGCTTTGAAGGAGAACATGCGCATTGTAGTTGGCGGTGTGTAGGGTAAACGGTTCGGCGCCGCATCCTGTCGGAGGTCAGAATACTCGTCCCCCCAGAGGTATGGCGCGCTCCGGTTCCAGGAGTACTACATTGCCCTCGGCATCGGGAACGCCGAGCACCAGTACTTCAGAACTGAAATCGGCAATGCGGCGCGGCGGGAAGTTCAGCACGGCAAGCACCAGGCGGCCGGGCAGATCCTCCAGGCAATACAACTGGGTAAGTTGCGCGCTCGATTGGCGTAGTCCCAGTGGCCCGAAGTCGATCGTGAGTTGGTACGCGGGCTTGCGCGCGGCGGTGAAGGACTGAGCGGCAGTGATCCGGCCCACTCGTATATCGATCCGCTCGAAGTCGTCGAGCGTCACCTGCTCCCTGAGTTCGGGTATGTTGTCTTGCTCCACGGCGGCTCTGTCTCCTTTCCGGCTGGACGTACAGCGCGTTTCGGTCGCCAATCGGGTTATCCAGGGCGTTGCCTTCATGGTACCGAGTACGTGCTATGGCCAATACCGGCGGCTCAGAAGCAATGAGCGATTTCGAGCGGTGTTGCGACCTTGACCAGCCCGAGGCTTCGCAACAGTTGGAGATTGTCTTGCACAGTACGTCTCGGCACCGTGGCCACCAGATTCTCTCGCAATACTACTGCCGATTCCTTTTGGTATGCGGTGACAGGCAGAGACTCTGGTTGCCGCGTTTACATATTGATGCGCGCCCCGGGCCCTCCGTGCGGCCCGATCACTCTGCCGACCCCCGCGCCTCCGCCAACGACCGCCCGATCGCTCCCACCACGTCGGCGCGGGCCAGCCGATCGGCCAGACGCAGGGCCTGCGTGATGGCGCGTGCTTTGGACCGCCCGTGGCAATTGACCAGCACTCCTTGGACGCCCAGCACTGGTACGCCGCCGTATTCGGCATAGTCAAGTCGACGACCGAGGGCACGGAGCGCGGGCAGGGCCAGCGCCGCGCCAAGTTTGGCGCGCAGGCTGCTCTGCAGTTGACTGCGCAGCAGGCCGACGATCGTGCTCGCCGTACCCTCCATGGTCTTCAGAATGACGTTCCCCGTAAAGCCGTCGCAGACCACCACGTCCGCCTTCCCGGCCGTCACGTCGTTGCCCTCGATGTTGCCGATAAAGTTAAGGTCGCTCGCCTTGAGCAATTCGAAGGCAGCCAGGGTAAGTGGGGTGCCTTTTCCCTCTTCCTCGCCATTGCTCATCAGGCCCACGCGGGGCCGAGCCAGTCCGCGCTCTACCTGCATATACACGGCGCCCATGCGGGCGAACTGCAAGAGCCACGCCGGCTTGCATTCGGCGTTGGCCCCCATATCAAGCAGGAATGCCTGGCCATCGCGCGTCGGCACCAGTCCACCGAAGGCCGGTCTGTCGATACCTTCCTGCCGTTTGAGAAAAAAAATGCCTGCCGCCATGATCGCCCCGCTGTTGCCGGCCGACACCGCTGCCGCGGCCTGCCCATCATGGACCATGCGCACGCAGGCCGGCAACGATGCGTTGGGTTTGGCACGCAAGGCGCGGGCAGGGTGCTCGTGCATGGCAATAATGTCCGGGGCGTGATGGATGGTAATGCCGGCCGGTATCGTACCCAGCTCGGACATGACGGCACGGATACGCGGCTCGTCGCCGACCAGGCAAATAGCCGGCCCATGGTCGCGGACGCCCGCTACGGCGCCCTTCACGATCTCGTCCGGCGCATGGTCGCCTCCCATGGCATCGAGGGCGATAGGGAGCCGGGCAGGTGCGCTCACAGCGCTTCCAGTTCGTCTACCAAACTTGCAAAGACGGCTACGGCCCGCTCAAGCGGGTCGGGAATGGTCATGTCGAGGCCGGCGGCCGCCAAGATGTCAATGGAGTGCGCCGACGACCCGGTGCGGAGGAAGGTGAGGTACCGTGCAATGGCGAGGGCGCCATCGCTCCGGATAGCAGCACTGAAGGCAGCAGCGGCGGCGATACCAGTCGCATACTGGTAAGAGTAGAAGTTGCGGTAGTGATGAAGAGGACGCATCCAGTTGCCGCCCATCGTGTCAGTGCTGATCTCCACCGTGTCACCGTACATCCGGCGCAGATTTGCCATGGCCGCTTCCGTGACGCTTTCGTACGTCAACGGCTGCCCTTGCTCGACCATGGTGTGGACATCGAGCTGCAGAGCCGCCATCTGGGCGCCGCCGAAGAAGTTGCTGGTGAAGGCGCCGAGCACCCTGGCCAGTACGGCACGGCGCAGGGCACGTTCGTTCGTGGTGTCCAGCAGAAAGCGCGCCAACAGCAATTCGTTTGTGGTAGAGGCAATCTCGGCCAGGAAACTGGTGTAATGCGCGTAGATAAAGGGTTGCGCGGCACTGCTGAATGTGGAGTGGACGGCGTGGCCCAACTCATGGGCGAGGGTAAAGGTATCACTCAGCTTTCCCTGCCAATTAAGTAAGATCACAGGATGGTAGCCGTAGCAGCCGTACGAGTAAGCGCCATGTCGCTTCCCCGCGTTGTCCGCCCAGTCGATCCAGCGTTCACGCCGTGCCTGGGCAAGTACCTCGGCGTATTCAGCACCAAGGGGAGCTACCGCCTGGATCACCTGATCGA
>JAICHN010000141.1 GCA_025924845.1 Chloroflexota bacterium
CATCGATCAGAAGACCGATAATCTAGCCCCTCAACTGCTGCGCATCATCGACCGGGCGAGCCGCCGTGACGAGATTATGCTGTCGGGCGCGGCGCGGCATACCTTCGCCCAGATGCGCGAGTTGGCCCCCGAAGTGCGCATCGCTTGCAGTCTGGACGCCGAATGGCACGATGTGCCGCGCATGCTGGCGGCAAAGTGGACGGCGGCGGGTGCGCGCGGCGCGGCGGGCCGCATTATTGGCCTTGCCCGTGCCGTGCAAGCCGATTCGCTGGCTCTTGACTGGCGCCTGGCCGGCGCCCGGGTCACCGCCTATTGCAAGCAAGCCGGATTCCGCGTGCTCACCTGGACCGTGGACGATCTGCCTACCATGCGCGCTCTGCGCGCGGCGGGCGTGGACGGGATCACCAGTAACCGCCCGGACTTGTTGATGCAGGTGTAGTGGAGGGTGAACATCGCCAAATCGGCGCTTGTCCAGGGCGGGCAGGCAGCCAAGGAACCAATCCACTTGACGGCGGCATCCCTGGCGCGTCTTCGCGGGGTGCGCGAAGCGGTCATGCATGGTCGGCGCTATACGCTCGATGCGGCCGATATCATCAGGGAGGATCGTGAACGGCATGCAACTCACTGATGGCCGGTGCGGTCGTTGTTGATT
The DNA here is from genome assembly GCA_025924845.1 of Chloroflexota bacterium. The sequence goes on from JAICHN010000141.1 coordinate 653, forward strand.
CCTGCGTCGCCGTCAAGTGGGTGATTGAGCAGAGTTACGGCAGTCTTTGTCGCCCTGCCTGCACAACTCGGCCCCTTACAGTGCGCCATCCGGCCTCCCCGGCGGAGTATACTGCCGGGGAGGTCGTAACCCAGCTTACGATCGTAGGATCGGACTTGGTCGGAGAGTTGAGAGCAAGGAAGAGCGCCGAATGCGCGCATCACGGGTCGCCGGCATGACCGCGTTGGTCGGCCTTATGCTTGGCCAGGCGGCGCCCGCCCGCGCCGCCCTGGCCAACCTCCCCCTGCCCGGGGCGCCGCACTGCCCGATATTTCCAGCCTCCAACGTCTGGAACCGCGACATCTCTCATCTGCCGATCGCCGCCGCCTCATCCCGGATGATCGCCGCCATCGGCCTGGGCCGCGGATTGCATCCCGATTTTTCCAATCAGGGTGAGTACGGCATACCCTTCCAGGTGGTGAGCGGAAAGGGGAAAGCGTCGCCGGTCACCTTCGACTACACCGACGAAAGCGACAAGGGGCCGTATCCGATCCCGGTCAAACCGCTGATCGAGAGCGGCAGCGACCGCCATATGCTGCTGATCGATGCGGGCAACTGCTCGCTCTACGAGTTATACGACGCCCAACCCACGGCGAGCGGCTGGCAGGCGGGCTCGGGAGCAATCTGGAATCTGCGATCAAACGCGCTCCGTCCAGACGGCTGGACCAGCGCCGACGCGGCCGGACTGCCCATCTTCCCGGGACTGGTCCGCTATGACGAGGTGGCGCGCGGGGTAATCGACCATGCGCTCCGCTTCACCGCCCAACGCACGGCGCGAGCGCATATCTACCCGGCCCGCCACGACGCGGGCGTCGGTGGGTCCGGCCTACCGCCGATGGGGCTTCGGCTTCGGCTCAAAGCCTCGGTGAACATCAGTTGGGCAGGCCCGCAAACGCGGGTTATTTTGACCGCGCTCAAGAAATACGGGATGATTCTGGCCGACAATGGTACCTCGTGGTACATCAGCGGCGCCCCCGACTCCCACTGGAATGACGACGAACTGCACCATCTCAACCGGATCACGGGGGCCGATTTCGAGGTGGTCGATACGTTAGGGTTGCGGAATGGGCAGTAGCGAAGAACGCCCCCTGGCGGGGCTGCGCGTCCTGGATCTCTCGCGTGTGCTGGCCGGTCCCTACTGCGCCATGTTGTTGGGCGATCTAGGGGCAGAGGTGATCAAGGTGGAGGAGCCGACCAGGGGTGACGATACCCGCGCCTGGGGTCCCCCCTATGTGGGAGGTGAGAGCGCCTATTACCTATCGCTTAACCGCAACAAGCGCGGCATGACGCTTAATCTCAAGCATCCCGAAGCGCTCGGCGTGTTCGACCGCCTGGTGGCGCGGAGCGACGTACTGATCCAGAATTTTAAGGCCGGCACCCTGGAGCGGCTGGGCCGGGGCGACGCCGCGCTGGAGCAGCTTAATCCGCGGCTGGTCCGCCTCGCCATCTCCGGCTTTGGGCCGGACGGTCCATACCGCGACCGACCGGCCTACGACTTCGTGCTCCAGGCCATGGTGGGGCTGATGAGCATCACGGGCGAGCCGGAGGGCGAGCCGATGCGCTTGGGCGTCGCCGTGGTGGACGTGGTGACCGCGCTGTACAGCGCCCTCGGCGTGTTGGGCGCCCTACAGGCGCGCGAGCGGACGGGTCGGGGCCAGCGGGTTGACACCTCGCTTCTCGAATCAGGCGTGGCCATGCTGGTCAACGTGGCGGGAAATTACCTGAACTCCGGGAAGGCTCCGGCTCGTCACGGCAATGCGCACGCCAATATCGTGCCGTACCAGACTTTTCGTGCCGCCAACGGCTACATCGTGATCGCCGTAGGGAATGACGGCCAATTCGCCAAGCTGTGCGAGTTGTTGCCGGCGCCCGAACTGGCCGCCGATCCGCGCTATGCCACCAATCAGGCGCGGGTAGCCCATCGCGCCGAGCTGGTACCTATCCTCCAGGAGTACTTCGCCCGCCACACGGCCGGGTACTGGACCGATCTGCTGATCGGTGCCGGTCTACCGTGCGGGCCGATCAACACCGTGGACCAGGTCTTTACCGACCCCCAAGTGCTGGCCCGCCGGATGGTGCAACGCATCGCCCATCCCACGGCGGGCGAGATCGGCACGGTGGGCGTCCCCTTCCGGTTTTCCGAGACGCCGGCCGGGATCGACCGCCCGCCGCCGCTGCTCGGGGAGCATTCGGACGCCATTCTCACGGAGATAGGCTATCTGCCCGAGGAGATAGCGCGCCTTCGGGCCGAGGGAGTTATTTGACTCCCTGAGGTCGCTGAGGCGGCGGGTCGTAAAGCGGCCCGGACGACCCGAATCACCGGTGAGCGGTGCTCCTTAAACGGTGGATTGCCGCGCACCGAGTGCAGCGCGGCAATCCACTCGGAAGTGGGCTATCAGTAATCCGGTCGGGAAAGACCCGGCCGACCAGGTCTACTTCGAGTAGTCCCAGGTGAACGGCTGCCCGACCGGGATGCGAATCGTCGCCAGGTCGGAGTGCGCGTACTGCTCGCCGATCAGCACGCCGGCATCACGGCCCAGGTAGCGAACCGCCATCGGCACGGCCAGATCCTGATAGGTCACGATCTCCACAGTGGCGATACCATGAACAACCACGCCGGCATAGGGGGGCGTGGGACGATCCACGCATACGGTGACACGCGGGTCGCGCCGGATATTGCGTACCTTGCGTGAAGTGGTGTTGGTCACCATCAGCAGGTCACTTCCGTCGTGCAGATACCAGATAGGCACCAGATGCGGCGTGCCGTCCGGGTTGATCGTGGCGAGCCTGGCGAGATTCGGTTCGCGCAGGAACAACTCCAGTTCCTGATCCGTCATTCTTGTCCTCCCCTTCGCATGGCCATAGTAGCAGCATGCAACGATCATGCAAACGCGAACCGGTACGCGGCGCGAAACCGTCCAGCACAATTATCCTGCAACTCTTCCACCGGATTCGCGGCCCGCCCCGCCAAGTTAACTTGGGATATTTGGGCGCGGGGCAGTAAACCGATCGGCCCGTTTCTTATCGCTACTCGGGCAGCAGCATAGCCAATAAGGGCCGCACGTTGCAGATCGGCCCGAAGGCTTGGCGGCACAAGGACGCTGATATCGACAATAGCCTGGAGCAAAGCAGGTGGATCATGGAGGCGTTCCAAAACAATACTCCGATTTTATCGGTTCCAGGGCGGCTTACCAGGCCGTCCGGCAACCAGATCCTGCATTTGCTCTGGTGTTAGCCCTTCCTCAGCCCCAAGATCCATTGTCTCTTCATGAAGTTGATCGACCACTCGCATGGCCTGAACCCGGTCATCCGCTTCCACGCGCTCGATCTCGGAGGCCGGAATGAGCGTACGCTCGCCTCGCCGGATCCCGGTTAGGTAACCCGTCTTCACCCACAATTTGATCGTGTTCACCGAGCGCACACCAAGCGCGGCAGCAGCTTCGGCTGTGGTCAACAAGCGGGGTTGCTGCTCGGCGGAGCGCAGCATCACCCGTATGTGTTCTGCCGTCTCTCGTACCTGCGCATCGGAGGACTCACTAAGCACATCAAGAGAGCGTTGCAGCGCTCGCCGCTCCGACTCACGTAAGATCGTAACGCTCATATCGGGCCTCCGTCCCATACGAATAGCACTTGCTTGATTCCTTGTCATCATAATCTGAATCGTCAATCCTGTCTTTCTTGTCATTTTATCCGCGACCGAATCGCTCGTAGAGATCTGGTCCGAGCGCGATGCCGCGCCCTTCGCCTCCCCTTCCATGCTCACCCCTCAATCAGGCACGGGCCGATTTGGGGTATCCTCCAGGAAAAGATTGCGCATGGTGCGCGGAGGGGATCGAATGATACTGGAAGGCACGGCCTGGTGCTTCGGCGATGATGTGAATACCGATGTCATCTTGCCTGGGAAATATTTGAAGCTTACCTCCGAGCAGGGGGCCGCTCATGTAATGGAGGGGATCGACCCCACTTTCGCCGGACGGGTAGGGGTGGGAGATATCGTGGTGGGCGGGGCCAATTTCGGCTGCGGCTCCAGTCGCGAATCCGCCCCCGGCGCCCTCAAGTGTGCCGGAGTGGCGGCGGTGGTAGCCGTCTCCTTTGCCCGGATCTTCTACCGGAACGCGATCAACCTCGGGCTGCCCGTGCTGGTCTGCGCCGAGGCCCGACGCATCGTTCCCGGAAGCAGGATCGTGGTCGATGTACAGGGCGGCGAGGTGCGGGTGCCCGCTACGGGCGAGCGGTTCGCCGCCGATTCGCTAAGCGGGCATATGTTGGATCTCCTCCTGGCGGGCGGCCTGGTGCCTTTTCTGGAGCGACGGTTTCAAGAGCGACAAGGCGCGGAGGGCGTACGATGAGCACCTTTACTACCCGGCCCGTGGTGATGGGTCGCCGTTGCGTGGTCACTTCCGGCCATTACCTAGCCACGGCGGCCGGGCTGCGCATGGCGGCCCTGGGCGGTAATGCGGTCGATGCCGCGGTGGCGACTGGTCTGGCCCTGGCCGTACTCAAGCCGCAAGACAACGGGATCGGCGGCGAGGTGCCCATTCTGATTTACGATCCGCGCGTGGGCAAGGTGGTGGCCATCTCCGGTCAGGGCACGGCGCCCGCCCGGGCCACGCTTGAGTACTTCCGTGAGGCGGGTATCTCCATGATTCCCGGCAATGGCCTGTTGCCCGCTACGGTGCCCGGCGCCTTTGATGCCTGGATCACCGCACTCTCGCTGTATGGCACCCTCTCCTTGCGTCAGGTGTTCGAGCCGGCCCTGGAGTTGGCGGCCGACGGCTTTGCCATGTATGCCGCCCTGCGTAACGCTATTCTTCGCCACGAGGAGAAGCTTCGCGAGGAATGGCCGACCAGCGCCGCCATCTTTCTTCCCAACGGTACGGTGCCCGAGATCGGCGACCGTTTCCGCCAGTCCGACTGGGCGTCGGCGTTGAGCCAGACCGTGGAGGCGGAGGACGCCGCGCTGCGCGCCGGCGCCACACGGGCCGATGCACTCCGCGCCGCCCGTGATGTCTACTACAAAGGTCCCATCGCCCACGCCATCGCTCGTTTTGCCGCCGAGACCGCGGTTCTCGACCACTCCGGGCGCGCCAACCGGGGGCTGATCGCGTATGAGGATCTGGCGAATTACCATGCTCGCGTCGAAGAGCCGGTCAGCATCGACTACCGGGGCTTGTGCGTCCATAAGTGCGGGCCCTGGACCCAGGGTCCGGTGTTCCTGCAGCAACTCCGCATCCTGGAAGGCTACGATTTGCCGGCGCTCGGCCACAACAGCGCCGCCTATATTCATCTGGTCACCGAGGCGGCGAAGCTGGCCTTCGCCGACCGCGACCGCTATTATGCCGATCCCCTGTTCGTTCATGTGCCGCTGGATCGTCTCCTTTCCCGCGAGTACGCGGCGGAAAGGCGCGCCCTGATCGATCACGAGGCGGCCTCGGTTGCCCTACGTTACGGCGAGATTGACACCACCGCGGCGGGGGCGGCGCCCGAGGGCGGGGCACATCGCCGCGACACCACGCATCTGGACGCGGTGGACGCGGACGGTTTGATGATCAGTGCCACGCCATCGGGCGGCTGGATGCCCAGTTCCCCGGTTGTGGCGGGACTCGGCTTTCCGCTCGGCACGCGTGGGCAGATGTTCTGGTTGGACCCGGCGCACCCAGGTGTGCCGGCGCCGGGGAAGCGTCCGCGTACGACCCTCACCCCCTCCCTGGTCACGCGGGACGGCGCCCCGTACATGGCGTTTGGCACGCCCGGGGGCGACCAGCAGGACCAGTGGACGCTGCAATTCTTCCTCAATGTGGTGGAGTTCGGCATGGATTTGCAGGAAGCAATCGACGCTCCCAGCTTCCACACCGACCACTTTCCCGCTTCTTTCTATCCCCGTGAGACGAAGCTGGCCAGCCTGAGCATTGAGAGCCGCGTGCCGGCGGAGACACAAGAAGTACTGGCGCGCCTCGGCCACCAGATCACCGATTCAGGCCCCTGGGCCCACGGCCAGGTCTGCGCCGCCCGATTCGATCCCAAATCGGGACGCATCGAGGGCGCCGCCTCGCCCCGCAATCAGGTGGCCTATGCCATGGGTTACTGAGCTTGAGCGCGCTTTCCGGTGGGCAAAGGCAGGGTCCCGCCCAGGATCCAACCTTTGCCGACCACTTTGTGCGACCGAAATATGGCTCCTCCTGCTTTTCGGAGTTGCCGCTCCTGATCAGGTCGCTCTTTGGCGATCCAGCCGGCTATAGCACGGCGAAGCACTTGCTCGGGCCGCTGGCCGGCGCCTACGAGCACGTGGTGCTATGCTTTATCGATGCCTTCGGCCGGTGCTTTTACGAGCAGTACGGTGAACGATATCCGTTCTTGCGCCGGTTGGCGGACGAGGGAGTGGTCACCCCGATCAGCTCGCAGTTTCCCTCTACCACCGCCGCGCATGTGACCACCATTCACACCGGGCAATCAGTGGGCCAAAGCGGCGTCTACGAGTGGTATTACTACGAGCCCCAAGTGGACGCGATCATTGCGCCTTTGCTGTTCTCCTTCGCCGGCGATCGGACGCGCGGCACCCTGAGCCAAGCCGGCATCGATGCCGCCGATCTCTTTCCCACCGCCACGCTCTACCAAACCCTGGCTGAGCTGGGCGTACGATCGAATGTGCTGTTGCCTCCGGATCTGGTCGGTACGCCATATGGGGACGTGGTGCTGCAAGGAGCACGGGTATTTCCCTATTCGACCTTTCCGCAAGCCCTGGGCGTCCTGGCTGATCTGGTCATCGCCGAGAGCGAGCGCAGCTATTCAACCATCTATCTCAGCAGCATCGATACGGCCGGTCATCGCTCTGGGCCGGAATCCCCGCCATTCGCCGCCGCCGTCGATCTGTGCTTCTCTGCCCTGGAACAAATCCTGTATGAGCGGCTCGCCGGTCAGAGTCGGAATACTCTGGTTCTCTTGGCCGCCGACCACGGCCAGATGGCCGTGGATCCGGCAACGACCGTCTATCTCAACCAGCGTTTCCCGGTGCTGACCAGGTGGATAAAGACGAATCAGCGTGGCCGGCTGTTGGCGCCTGCCGGCTCCTGCCGTGACCTCTTTCTGCACATCCACGACGTATATCTGGACGAGGCGCATGCCTATCTCCGGGAGCAGCTTGCCGGGCACTCCGCCGTCTATCAGGTAAGTGACTTGATTGCCGAAGGCTTTTTCGGTCCACAGCCCCTCTCGCCTACCTTCCTGGGCCGCGTAGGAAATCTGGTCGTGCTCCCCTACGCGCGCCAGTCAGTCTTCTGGTATGAGGCCGGCCGCTTCGAGCAGCGCTTCCACGCGGCACACGGCGGCCTTTCACCGGAGGAGATGGAAACGGTACTGCTAGGGTATGTGGTATAGGGCGACCGCATCGCCCGTGCCTACCACAGTTGATTCAGGGGAAGGAGGAAGCCGGGCACGACGTCGCCCTCGATTGTGTCATCCTCTTGCAAGGTACGCGGCTCGCTGATCCCCTCGGACCAAACATCAAGTTCGCGCTGGTCGGGCCACAGCACCCAAACCACCGTTACACCGCGTTCGATCCAGTGCCGCGCCTTCTCAGCCAGGTCCGGACGGGACTGCCTCGGTGAAGCGATCTCCACAACCAGATCGGGGGCGAGGGGTCGATAGGTCCGGCCTTTGCGGGGCGGCGGCAGCGGCAAGCGCCCAGTCCGTACCACGGCCACGTCCCCGGCGAGCACGGTATCTCGGTGTTCGCCGGAGCGGGTAAGGTCCCAACCGGTTTCACCGACATAGATCTCGCCCAGACCCTGCGCTCGGATGTGCAGGGCAAGGGCGAAGTAGATCTTTCCTTCTCTGTCTTCAGTCTACCATCGTGCCTTGGTCGCGAGGGCGCACGGTCCGAAAATCGTGGGTGGTATGCCATAAAGGAGGTCGCGGGTTTGCGGGCGGTATGCGATAGTAAAGTGGTATGACGAGCCGTACCGCTCCACAGTCCCCCCTGCCCACCAGACGAGCAGGTGGATCTCGCCGCCCCAGGTGCTGGGCTCGGCTCATGTCCGTATTGGTGCTTATCGGCTTGCTCGGCGCGGGGATGCCGGCGGTGTATTCGGTAGGGGCGGCACCGGCCCTGGATAGTATCGGCTCCCCCACTTTGGCGGCAATTCCCGCCGCGGGCCGCCCTTTGACCCCTATCCTGCTGACCGGGCACGGTTATCCACCCGGCGCAACCGTGGACTTTACCTTTAACGAGATACCCGGCGCCCCGCCTCAGGTGTTGGCAGGGGAAGTTGCCGGGCCTGATGGAAGCCTGCCTCCACTGCAGCTTACCATTCCGGCCGGCGCTGCCCAGGGCGGGGTGGGGCTGATTTCCGCGCTGTGGGCGACGTCTCCCACGACGCCTATCCAGGCCACGGGAGCGGTCGGCATCCCCTTCGCCGTCACGCCTGCCGATCGAGGATTGAACGTGACACCCGGTATGGCCAGTGCGGGGACGACTGCCGTGGTGAGCGGGACGGGATTTGAACCCAACAGTCCCGTGCAGGTTCAACTGACCGACGCCTCGGGGGCCGCGGTGGCCGTGGTAAGCGGGGCAGCAGGCACATCCACGGGCGCGCTCCTCACTATCGGTGTAGCCATTCCGCTTACCGCGACCACCGGGTTGGGCGTGATCAACGCGACGGATACCGCGGGCAACGTAGCCGGAGCACCGATTGTCATTCTCCCGCCCACCGCGAGCACCCAACCGACCCCGTCGCTCACCCTTAATCCCACGCGAGCCGTAGCCGGGGAGGTGGTGCGGTTCACGGCCGGCGGCTTGCCGCCCAACGCCCCGGTGAGCCTCGCCCTGAGTGACGCGGCGGGAAGCCCGGCGACACAGAGTTCCGGAACGCTGTCTACTACCGATGGGACCGGTCAGGTCCAGGGTGCGTTCATCGTACCAAGCGCTCAAGCGATGATTGGGGGCGCCGGCACCGCCGGGTTCTCCCCGGCCAACGGCTTTACCTTGGGAGGGAATGGCGGCACGCTGCTTGGCATCACTCTGCGGGCTCAGTCCAGCGGCTCACTGAACGGGGTAATGGTGAGCGCGCCGTTGGTCATCGCGGGTACTCGCCTGGCCATCTTCCCCCCGACCGGGACGCCGGGCCAAACCTATACACTGATCGGCACCGGTTTCGGCGCGGACGAGCAAGTCACCGTTGCCCAGACCGACGCCGCGGGAGTGATCACTCAGCTTGGCACTGCCCAAACATCGAACGACGGGGTATTCAGTTTATTCGGCACCTATCCCACCTTGCCGGCAGGTGCTCCCGGCACGACGGCCGGGGCCTTTACCATCACGGCCACCGGCGAACCGAGCGGCCTGGTGGCAAGCGCTGTTCTGGCTGTCCACGCGGCGCCCTCCATCGTCCTCACCCCATATGTCGTGCCGCCCGGACAGCTGGTCGTCATGTCCGGCGCGGCGTTTCCGGCCAATAGTACGGTGACCATCCGTATCGACTCACCGGGGTTCGGGCCGGGCCAGGCCGGCATCCTCAACGTCACTTCCGATGAAGGAGGCGCCTTTACCCTCCCCATTACGGTGCCGATTACCGCGCCGTTGGGACCGCTGACTATTCAGGTGTCGACAGCGGACGGCACAACCGTTTCCGGAGTACTGACGGTCGATGACCGGTCCGCGTCGGTACGCGCTTCGCCGCTGGCGGTGAAACCTGGCCAATCGCTGACCGTGCAGGGCCAGGGTTTTGCCTCCGGCGAGACGCTTGATCTTTTCCTGGCTCAGGGTGTGGCGCCTACCTATGTGGCAGCCCAGTCCGGCGGTTTTGACCGTCAAGCGCCCCCTCAACCGGGTCAGCCCGAGCCTCTGCCTGGAACCCTCCGGACGGTCACCGCCGATGCCCTCGGCTCGTTCGCCGCGTCATATTCGCTTAACCTGTCCGGCGTTCGCTTGCCAAACACGGCCTATCTGCTTGGCATCCGCGGCGAAACCAGTGGACGGTTGGCCGTCACGGCGTTCGGCATCGCCGGGGCAGCTTCGTCGCCGATCGGCCCTAGTCCTCCGGCGGCGGTATGTAAGGGGCAAACCGGCACCGCCGTCAGCGTGGCCGGGGGCTTGGTGCAATATCTGGTGACTCCCTTGGCGGCCACCGTGACCGGCAAAGCGACAAGGACGACGATACGAAGTCAATTGCTGCTGGTCAATACCGGCGACCAGG